>JACREZ010000026.1 GCA_016212665.1 Ignavibacteriota bacterium | reverse complement strand
GGTACTATTTGTATTCGCATCAATGTGAAAAGTTCTATTTTCCTGATATTTCACCCATCCGGTGAATTCGTCTAACAGTCATACGCGTTATTGTTCAATAGGTTACATGATTATTGGGGTGTCTATAGCGGGGATAAGGATACTTGGTGCCGTATGACGGTAGTACCAACAATCTAGCGAAACTCATAAGATGGGACGACTTGACGAGGAATGCAGATTTAATTGAGGCAAAGCATCTGTTTTTTATTATGGATGCTTGTTATGGTGGCTTAGCAATTACACGGCATCTCAGCCCTGGTGCAACTCGTTTCCTAAAAGATATGTTGCTGCGCCACACTCGTCAAGTTCTTACTGCAGGTAAGGCCGACGAGCAGGTCTCAGACGCTGGAGGTCCACTTCCTGAGCATTCTGTATTCACTGGGCACCTTCTTGAAGCACTTCAAGGAAAGGGAGCTGATTCAGCTGGTATAATTACCGCGAATGGTGTTATGGCGTATGTCTATCAAATGGTTGCTCGCGACAGAGATTCACATCAAACACCACACTTTGGTTATCTGGACGGTGACGGGGATTTCATTTTTTCCGCGCCACAGCTCACTACTCTCCAAAAAGCAGAACAGGAGGATGAAGATTTACTTATTTCAATCCCTGCCGTACTCACGCAGAACAATACTGAGAAACATATGACAGTCATCGAACAAACAAAGGAACTCTTAAGCGATGAGAGACATAGAATAGAATTGAACGATCTCGTTTCAAAACAAATCAGAGAAGTTTTATCTCGAACTGCAGACGACAATTTCCCAGTAACGAGCGAATGGTCGCCAGACCAACTCATTCAGAGATTAGGTGCTTATGAATCTGCACTTTCTGAATTATCTAATGTGCAAGCTCTTGTTGCCTACTGGGGAACAACTATACACCGAGAAATACTAACACTACCAATTCGTCGGCTCAGCAGCAGACTTGGTGCAACCTCTGGCAAGGTTGTATGGATCGGTCTCCGATGGTATCCTAATCTTTTTCTAATGTACAAATGTGGCATCGCAGCCTTAGCAGCAGGAAATCATGCTAACTTAAAAACCATTTTTGATACACGAATCTCCGATCCTGATAGATATAAACAGGAGACAACGGCTATTCTTGCTATTACATCAGGCATTTCAGAAACTGTTGATAATTTCAAACATATCCCTGGCCGCGAAAGGAACTATACTCCAAGGAGCGAACATTTGTTCAAAGTCCTTCAACCAGACCTTGACGATCTTTTTTTTCTTAGCACAGATTACGAGACTCTCTTTGATAGATTTGAATTACTCTATGCTCTTGAATATGCACATCAATCTAAAATAGCTTGGGGGCCCGTCGGGCGCTTTGGTTGGAAACACCGAAGAGGCTCTGGAAGTCCATTCAATCAACTTGTCAACGAAGCATCAACACAGGGAAATAAATGGGACCTTCTTAATGCGGGATTTTTCGGCGGTTCAATTGAGCGTTTTCAGGAAATTTCTAAACAATATTCGGATAATATCTTGAATCGTTTAGGTTGGTATTAACAAATCGCGGCAGTAGCGTCTAAAAATTTTTCTTGGGTGTCACGGTCCATGAGACTGTCCGAGAACTAGGTTTTTCGAAAATAATATTTCGATTCTGAATTGTTTTCAATAGTCGAAACACAAAAACAGGTAGTTCTCGGACACTCTCCCACACCGTGACACGAACGGTTGGGTCACGGAATGGCCTCATGCCAAAGGTTTACAACTCGTACCTACGGTATCGTAGATAGAGCAGACAAGCGTGACCTCCGGGTAAAGTTCGAGGAGTGCTAAATCCTTGTAACTCAACTGCAATCTTCTTACATTTTCAACGCCATGAAGAAATATTCAATCTATGCAGATACATCGGTCTTTGGCGGATGTTTCGATGTTGAGTTTGAGAAGGAGAGCAAAAAACTCTTTGCTGAAGTAACAGAAGGAAAGTTTGCATTGGTGATTTCAACGACGACCTTACGAGAGCTTCATAAGGCGCCTCAACGCGTTCAAATGGTGCTTTCAGAGTTACCACCTCAATTTATAGAATTCATAGAGTTTACTGAGGAAATAGGATTTCTTCGAGATAAGTATCTTGAAGCGGGAATTTTATCACCATCATCTATCTCCGATGCAGAGCATATAGCAACCGCTTCTGTCGCACAAGTAGATTTTGTCGTAAGTTGGAACTTCAAACACATAGTACATTTTGAAAAGATTCAGTCATTCCAGGCAGTGAATTTGCTTTACGGTTATAAGCCAATTAATATTTACTCACCAAAAGAAGTTGTCGAGTTATGAAGAAAGAAAAAGAATTTGATTGCGTTCAAATGAAATGGGACATACAGCAAATAATTCAGCAGGAATATGAAAACATCGAAGATATACAGGCACACAACCATCAGATTTCTGTTGTGCTTGCTAACCCGATTTTAGGTCCGTTCATGAAAAAGATAAGCAAAAAGAAAAACAGAGCGGAAAGTAATTTCATGTAATAAAGTCTCGTTCCCGAGGCTCCAATAAGTTATCAGCGTGGGAATATAGCAAAGGTTTACAACTCGTCTACGGTATCGTAGATAGAGCAGACAGGCGTGACCTCCAAGTGAAACTCACCTCAAACGTTCTCTATCTCTGAACTCATCGTCATCGCTTTTACAGGTTCAATCATCCCTTCTCCATTTTCCGGTTTAAGTTTCGTCTCTTTCGAGAGATAAGAATAAATCGCGGGAATAACGTACAGCGTTAATACGCCGGAGAAAATCATTCCACCGACGACGGCGATACCCATTGAGACGCGGCTTTCGGAACCGGCGCCAAGTCCGAGAGCGATTGGTAAGATGCCGAGAATGGTCGAGAGACTCGTCATCAAAATCGGACGGAAGCGGGCAGAGGCGGCGCTCTTGACCGCTTCCATTTTGGAAAGTCCTGTCGCCTTTCGTTGGTTGGCAAACTCCACAATCAAAATTCCGTTCTTCGTTACCAAACCAATCAGCATCACTAATCCAATCTGACTGAAGATGTTGAACGTTTGACTGAAATACCAGAGCGACAGAAACGCTCCGGCAACCGCAAGCGGCACAGTGAACATGATGATGAACGGGTCACGGAAACTTTCAAATTGAGCGGCAAGGATGAGATAGGTGAGTGCGAGCGCAAGCAGGAACACGAATAGGAGACTTGATGAACTTTCGGCAAAGTCGCGAGCCGCGCCGGCGAGCGAAGTCGAGAACGATTCATCCAACACTTTATGAGAAATTTCATCCATCGCTTTGATGCCATCGCTGAGCGAGTAACCGGGTGCGAGTCCGGCAGAAACTGTTGCGGCAATGTAGCGGTTGAACCTGTACAACTGCGGCGGATTCGCATTCTCTTCAACAGTCACAACATTATCGAGTTGAATCAATTGTCCCTGCCGGTTGCGGATGAAAATGGATTTCAAATCGAGTGGCTCGTCGCGGTTCTCTCTTGTCAGTTGACCGATGACCTGATATTGCTTTCCGTCTTTGATGAAATATCCGTACCGCTGACCTGCGAGTGTAAGTTGTAACGCCTGTGCAATATCGCTGACAGAAATACCGAGCGAGCGTGCGCGGTCACGTTTGATTTCAATAACCAACTCCGGCTTGTTGAATTTCAAATTGACATCCGAAATGCTGAAGACGGGACTGTTATTTACTTCGTCAAGGAAACGGGGGAGCGTCTCTCGTAACTTTTCCAGATTCGGCGCTTGAAGAACGTACTGAACCGGAAGTCCGAATCGTGCCGCGCCGCCGCCAACACTGATGGTTTGCTCTTGCGTTACGATAGTCCTCGCGTCATTTAGTTGCCGCACGGAACGGGACAACTCTTGAGCAATGTCGTTTTGTGAACGTTCTCGTTCATCCGGCGGAACAAGCGTGATAAGTGTTGAGCCCGAATTTGCCGCGCCGGAAAACCCCGATGTGTTTGCCATGACCGCATCAACTTCCGGAACTTTTGAACGCACGAGGTCAATAATGTCGTCCATGTAATTATCCATCCGCTCGAACGATGTTCCTTCCGGGGCGGTGGAAGTTATCCGAACTCGGCTTCTGTCTTCCAACGGTGCAAGTTCTTGCGGAAGAATCAACGACAATCCAACGAGCATCGCACCTGAACCGAGCATAATAACAAAGGCAAGCCAACGTTTCTTCATGAACGAATCGAGAGAATGTTCATACGAAGCAATGAGTTTAACAAAGAACGGTTCGGTTTTATTGTAAAACCAATTGTGCTTGGCGTGTGCTTTAATCAATCGTGCGCTTAACATTGGCGTGAGCGTGAGCGCAACGAATGCGGAAATTGCAACCGAACCGCCAATGACGATGCCGAATTCCTGAAACAGTCGCCCGGTAAATCCTTGCAGAAAAACAATCGGCATGAAGACGGCAATAAGCGCAATGGTTGTTGAGATGACGGCGAAGAAGACTTCCTTCGAACCTTTGAAGCCCGCTTCGATTGGTTCCATTCCGTCTTCAATCTTCGCGAAAATATTTTCGAGGACAACGATCGCGTCGTCCACGACCATCCCGATAGCAAGTACAATTCCAAGCAACGTCAATACGTTGATGGAGAAATCAACCAAGTACATAATGAAGAATGTTCCGATGAGAGAAATCGGAATGGCAAAGACAGGGATGAGCGTCGTTCTCCAATCACGAAGAAAGAGGAAGATAATAAGGACGACGAGTGAGAACGCAGTAATGATTGTTTCTTTCACTTCTTCGATGGATGCACGGATGTAACGGGTTGTATCGAACGCTGTGTTGAGTTCAATATCTTCCGGCAATTCTTTTTTGATTTGTTCGATGCGGCGATAAAATTCATCGGCGATGGCGATATGATTTGAGCCGGGTTGCGGAACAACAGCGATGGCAACACGAGGACCGTTCAATCCTTTTGAGACAGTTCGCTCGTTTTCAGGACCGAGTTCAGCAAATCCAATATCTCGCAAACGAATGATTTGTCCGTCCTGTTCACGAATAATGAGATTGTTAAACTCATCAACTGTTTGAAGTCGGCTTAACGTTCGTACGCTCAGTTCGACATCGTTTCCTTCGATGCGTCCGGCAGGCAATTCAAGATTTTCTGCATTCAACGCGCTTCGGACATCGAGTGCGGTAATTTGGTACGCCGCAAGTTTTGCAGGGTTCATCCAAAGACGCATTGCGTAGCGCTTTTCTCCGAAGATACGAACCTCACTGACGCCATTAATAGTCTGTAATCGTTCTTTGAAAATCCTGTCAGCGATGTTGCTCAGTTCTAACAAGTTTCGCGTTCCACTGCTGATGTTCATGATAACTATCGGAGAAGCATCGGCATCAGCTTTTGCAACGACGGGCGGGTCGGCATCCGGCGGAAGGTTCCCGACTGCGCCTGCGACTTTATCTCGCACATCGTTTGCGGCAGTTTCTAAATTTACTTCTAACTCGAATTCAATCGTGATGGAACTTCTTCCATCGCGGCTTGTGGAATTGATGGAACGAATTCCCGGCACACTACTGATGGCATCTTCAAGCCGTTCAGTAATCTGCGATTCAATCACGTCCGCGTTCGCACCGGGATAACTCGTGTTGACATTGATGATGGCAGGGTCAACATTCGGATACTCACGCACTCCGAGATAGGTGAAGCCGATGATTCCAAACAAAAGAATGACAACCGACAAAACGATTGTCATTACTGGTCGTTTAATGCAAATGGAGGAGAGACTCACGTTCAGTTTCCTTTTTCAATACGAGTTACTTTTGGAGAGGACGGACATCCATCCCTGAACGTAGTTGTAAGAGCGCGGAGGTGATGATGGTATCCCCCGCTTGTAATCCTTGTACTACTTCCACGCGTTCATCGCCCCGGTTTCCGAGTTCGATTACTCTCTCGATTGCTTTGCCATTTTCACACACAAACACTTTGTGGCGTTTGAGCTCAGGAATCACAGCATACGACGGAATAGTTAAACTCTCCTTCGCTTGTAATTGAACCTCCACGTTTGCAAATCCGCCGGGGACTAAATCTCCATCGCTGTTCGGGCTGGCGGCACGAATGCGAAGTGTACGCGTTGCCGGGTCAATCTTTGGTGCGATTGCATAGACGGAGCCGGAAAACTTTTTCGTTGTTCCTTGAACGGTAAAAAATATTTTATCTCCATTCTTGATTTCCGAAGAATATTTTTCCGGGAACGTGAAATCAATTTTTACCGTACTGTAATCCTGCAACGTCGTTATGATTGTTGTCGGAGAGAGATAACTTCCTTCACTCACATATCTCAATCCGATATTGCCATCGAACGGAGCAAAGATTTCGGTTTTATCAAGTTGCGCTTTGACTAATTGAACTTCTGCCTTGACTACGTTTAACTCGTTAATGGTCCCATCAAACTCTTGTTGACTCAGTAAGTTCTTTTCAAAGAGTTGATGTTGACGCTCTTGCTGTTGTTCGGCTAATTTCAACCGGGATTGTGCAGAAAGAAGTCGTGCCTGCAATTCATCGTCATTGATTTTAATGAGGACATCTCCTTTGTTGACTTTGGTTCCTTCTGTAAACAATATCTTTTCAATTTTGCCCGATATTTCACTCCGTATTTCTACTTCTTCGTTTGAAAGAATTGTTCCGACCGTTTGCACCCGCTCACTGAATGATTCCGGCTGAACAACGACAAATTCAACTGAGATTTGCTGTGCAGGTTTATTGTTGCGGGAATCAGAAGCATTCGCGATTTCATTCGATGAATCGGATATGAAATATTTCCAAGCGACGAGAGCGATGAATATTCCTGCGATGATAATGAGGTTTCGGGTTGTTGAAGTCATAACTGAAATGAATAAATGAGAACTAATTTCTCTTACGGAAAAACAAAACGAGAATTGACCGTGAATGATTGTCTGAAAAGCACGGGATGAAATTAGCCAAAGAAGGAGTGAAATACAAATGTATTGACAGTCTAATTTTATTCTGAAAATTGTAAACTATCCGCTTAAAAATAAAAATACATTGATGCTTTTCATTACAAAGATTTGTCTTTCGTAGAAGATATTCTTACAATTGCACACTATTCATGTTTGTTCCTCACAGAACAAACCGTTCAAACAAGATTAATGTTAACTTATTGAGGTAATAATGAAGCGAGTGCATAGTAATGTTGTCATTATCATGATTTTTGTTCTTAGTGTTTGGGGAAGTGGAGAAATAAAAAGTAAGTCCACATCTTCTCGCAAAAAGGATGTTTCACAGGTAGCCGGAACTCCTCGTGCGACATTAGTCAACATCAACAACATTTCTATGTGGGTTGGCGATGACGGGCGAATGGAACGAAGACCACAGGATGATAATTCCGGTGTTACGTTTCCAAGAGGAACTGCCACGGCGGTGTATGCCGGTGGATTAGTATGGGCAGGAAAGGTCAGCGATAGTAGTAGTGTGATTCTACGAGTAGGAGGTCAGACTTATAATTATGGAACGGTTCCGGGGAGAATAGTTTCCAAAGGTGTTGCTGAATCTCCAAGTGACTCGACTGTGCGAATATATCGAGTCCGACGAGATTGGAATACTGCTGATTTATCAAAAGACGCTGCAGAGCTATATGATGTTAAGTATGATTCTGTAACTCAAGCAATGATTGATGGAGTTCGTGAACAGTACAAAAAAGATTGGCTTGAATGGCCCTGGCAAAAAGGAGCGCCATATTACGACAGGAATTATAACGGAGTATATGACCCTGAAACATCAGCTGTTTACAACTCATCGAAGGATGAACCCGGATGTGCAAATGCTGATCAGGTAGTTTGGTTTGTTGCCAATGATTTGAGGGCATCGGCAACTTCAGGGCTCTACGGCTCACCTCCGATAGGTATTGAAATGCAAGTTACCTGCTGGGCTTATAACCGGACTGACCAATTGGCAAATGTCATCTTTCAACGATACAGATTGATATATAAAGGAACGGCGACAACACCCTCCAATGCAAAAATAGATTCAATGTATCTTGCAAAGTGGTCCGACCCCGATTTGGGAAATTATGGTGATGATTACGCCGGATGTAATGTGCCATTATCATTAGGATACGTTTATAATGCGCAAGCATCTGATAATGAATATCAGAAATTTGGTCTTCCCCCTCCAGCTATAGGGTATGATTTGTTACAGGGTCCTATTGTTCCATATAGCGGGCTAACTGCTCGGTTTGATTTCGGCTACCGTCAGGGATTTACAAATTTACCTATGACTTCATTTGCATATTTTGCTGCTGGTGGATATGATTCCGACCCAACACTCGGTCAATATGCCGGTACACTTCAGTGGTGGAATTTAATTAGAGGATTCAGACCGCGCCCGATTACACCGGAAGAACCTCACATTGATCCGACAACCAATCAGCCGACAAAATATACACTTTCCGGTGACCCAATTACGTTACGCGGATGGATAGATGGTAGAAGAGATTCTCCGAGTGACCGTCGAATTGTTCTCGCATCAGGACCATTTACGATGGCTCTCGGTGATACACAGGAAGTAGTTGTTGCTCTCATTGGCGGTAAAGGATTCGACCACCTCAACAGCGTTTCTGTTTTGAAGTCGAATGATGAAGCAGTTCAATACTTTTATGATTTCATGTTTTCAACTCCCTTTTCTACTATCCCGACTGCATCAGCACGAACGGTTTTCAGTCTCGGTCAACCAACGATAGTAAAAGTTCAAGCGAATGTTGATACGACTTCAGTACAATCGGTTGGAGTAATTATAAAACAATACAATGGTTTTTATGTTGCATCAGGCCAGTTGTATGATGATGGTTTACACGATGATGAAAATGCTGGCGACCATATCTATGGAAATTCGATTCTCGTGAATCAACAAGAAGAAGGATTGTATATGAATTTAAACGTTTCATATAATGATAATTCAAGCTACACATGGCAACATGTTGCTGATGATATTACTACAGCCGGACCATTGACAGTTGCAGCAGGTAATATTGTCTCTGATAATATCAATGGCGATGGTGTAGCAAATCCGGGTGAAAATATCCGGTATCTATTAACATTTCAAAATGCATCCTCAGTAAATTTAAGTAACCTTCGAGTTAGTCCATCGTGGGAACCAAGGTATAGAATACTGACAGTTCCTGAAGTCGAAAATAATTCAAGTTATTCGATGGTTTACAATTTGAACGATGATTCATCATATTTCATTTTAAATGTTCCGCCGGATTATGATAGTTCGATGTTGAGCATGGATGTTATTATTCGGGATGATAAGCGAAATGTATGGAGACAAACTTTTAGCTTTCCTGTGCAGGATATACCGTTCAGAATTTTTTCATCTCCGCAAGTCCACACACAAGGGACGGGTGCATGGGCATTCGATGTAAGAGTTGTAAATCCTTCTGATGTTAAAGACCATGAATATCTAATTTCCATTGTTGACTCAATTGATACACTCTCCAATCAAGGATTTAATCTGACTGATATTTCTGAGGGGAGGGACTTACTCCTGAATCAACCGTTTCCTGATGATATTGGGCATGGTACTCCTGCTATTGATGGATTTAAATTGTTCAGGGGAAAAAATTGGGGAAGGAAAGGAGGACTGAGTCACGATTCAACCAGATGGATTTCGGACTTCCCACAGTGGATTCAGGGCTCAGGGCATTTCCTTGGACCTTATGCAGTTTTTAATTTTGGTGTTGCACCTGGATTTAGTGTTAGTTCTTATATTGCAAGAATTAATTCTGTTTTCGATACAACTAATAATTACATAGTTGAAGTGAAATTCGATTCTACTCAAAAACAGAAAGCATACCGCCTACGACAGGCAGGAACTGGAAGAGGATTTATTATTCAACCAGAAACCTCATTTACGGAGGTTCCATTTTCAGTTTGGGACCATCGTGTCCATTTCGGCAAACGTCAATTGACTATGGCATGGTTTGATTTTAGAAATGATGGTTTATGGCAACATTTCGAACCTATTTTCATTTATGACGAAGAATATGATTCAACCGGAACGAATCAATTTTCGATGCCACCCAACGCGATCGAAGAAGAATTGACTGTCGGCTCGAAAGCAACAATTATGTACATACTTTCGTTGCGTACGATAACAGGTCATGTTCAGAATGAAAGCCCCGGCACATTAGTCATCTATCCATATCAGGCTCTGACCTCTGATGACAGATTTGTATTTAACCCGACCGTTGTTGGCATACAAGAAAACGCTCAACCATCGGAATTCAAACTCCACCAGAATTATCCCAATCCGTTTAATCCTGTTACAACGATTGCATTTGAACTCCCCAATCGTTCAGTTGTATCGTTGAAAATTTATAACATTCTCGGTCAGTTGGTGGCAAACATAGTTGACCAAAAAGAATTTGAAGTAGGTCAACATCAAATTCCATTTGACGCAACTAATTTTGCTTCAGGAGTTTACTTCTACAAACTTGAAGTAAGTCATGGGAATAACGTTAGTAAACCTGAATCGTTTGTTTCTATTAAAAAGATGCTGATAATCAAATAATATCGGGATTGAAGTCGTGAAACCAGTATAACAAAATGCTGAATACCTGTGCGAGGACAGATATTCAGCATTTTTTTATTCAAATAAATCAAATATGAAAACAGTTCAAACTCTCTGCTTTTATTGTTGTCGTAATTATCGTAGCGTTGCAATCAGTTTCCGATATCCTTCTGGAAGTAAAAATAAATCGTAGGAATGAAACATAATATCAATAAGTTGGAAAATCACACCACCGACAACGAGGCTACCATCATGGTTTGAGGAGTTGGTGCTATCAATGTTGCTAAAAATTACTGTAGAGATAATTCGAAGTTTTCACGCTGAGGCAATAGTTGTTTATCTTCTTTTTATCATTTTTGTAAATGCAGAATACTCCAACATCTGTGTTGCAAGGTCGAGTGGGTAGGTGACGTTAATATCAACAATGGTTGCCTCGGGGTTCATCACCGGTTCAAGTTTCGGCATGACAAATCCGGTGTATGCGGGCGCATCAAGTTTCTTCGCACGTTCCTGAACTTCGTCCCGAAGTTTTGTATCAACCTTCAATCCATATTTGTCAATCAATTCTTTCGCCGCTTTCAAATCTCCTTCTGCTTTGATGCGCATGAGTTCTGCAAGAAGTTCTCCGGCTGATGCGCGGGCTTTGTCGTAGTCAACGATATGATAAAATGTTTTTCCATCTTTCGTTTCGACGTTGACCGCATCGGAATTTTGTATGATGTAATGAGCAATGAGTTGCCTGTCCTTCATGTGGTCTTCTTCGAGTTGCTCACTGTTGCCGATACGACGAAGTTGTGTAAGTCCGACACGAATTGCTTGTTGAAACATCGTCTCACCGATATTTCTCGCTTCAGTCGCATCCTTCGCAATTCCTATCTCCACGAGTTTTTCATCCCAGCCATTCCACAATGCAACCAAATCGGCACGGGCTTCTTCAAGCGTGTTGTAATATCCCGGAAGAAATTCCGATGGGTCTTTCCCCTGTAATTTCGGGCTGACCGCGCCCGAACCATGACCAATCACTTCGTGCATTGCTGTGTGAAGATTATCGGCAATCGAGCCATATTTTTCCTGGTTCTCAATTTCTTGCTGGTCGAATGCAAACTCTTTCAACAAATCTTTCCCGCTTGATTTATCATACGCATCAACAATGTTATGAAGCAATACGCTTTTGCTTCCATACAGTTCGCGAATTGCCTGCTCATTCGGAAGATTGATGCCGATAGGAGAGACGGGTCCGGTTCCGCCTGTTTCAATCGTTACGTTGATGACGTTTGCAATGGGAGATTTATCAATCTTCTTTTTGTATTCAGATTTCCACGGCGCTTTGTCTTCAAAGTATTGAGCGTACGTTGCAAGATTCTGCATCATTTTTGTCTGCTCAGGGTCGGTGTAAAATACGGACGCTTCAAACTCTGCCTTTTGTCCGCGCGGGTCAAGATATACTTCGATGAATCCAAAAATAAAATCAACCGTCGAACTATCCTTCACCCAATGGATATTAAACTCGCGGAAGTCATCCAAATTCCCGGTCTTCAAATATGTAATCAACTTGCTCACGGTTCCCGCCTGATGTTCCGATGCCGCGTATGGAATTGCTTTCTCCAAATATGAAATTGCCGCGTTCAAATCTGCCGCGTACATTCCCGGCTCAATCCCATCGCCGCCAGCGCGCCAGACTTTCTCGACAATCTTTCCATGTTCTTTAACAACTTTCGAGTTGAGCGCTTGTTTCTCGTTCTTCTTCGCCCATTGTTCGACTTCTTTGTAGGATAAGTTATCTCCATAGAAATTAACGGCGCTTCCTTTTATCCAATCATCGCCGGGAGTTTTGTTCGTGAGCATTGGTTGATACGCTGCATCGAAAATGATTGGTTTCAATCGCTCCAATTTTTGTTCAAGTGTTTCATTTCCAAGTTCGAATTGTGCGCCGTTCTTTTCTGCAATTGACACAGCAGATTTGAATTCATCGAACGAACATTCGGGTACAAATTTCTTCGAAGTGAGGTTATCATAGGAACCGTTGTTAATCCAAAACATTTTTAGGTATGTAGTGATTTTTCCAAGTAGTGCCGCATCAATTCCGGTAGAGTGTGTATAAACCTGTTCAAACAATTCCCGGACTTCCAATCCATTCGGGTGGTGCTGGTCAATTGCAATATCCCGCGCGGCGATGCTTGCCATGCTGAGGTAGTACGCGAAGATTTTTTCTTTTGAGGTCAGTTGTTCAAATCCGTCCGCATACACTTGTACAACCTGGGCAGGTCCTACACGTTCAAGGGCGTATTTGCGTGTATCCTCTTGTTGTTGTTGGTTTGAGTTGGTGGTAGTGGTTTGTTTTTTTGAACATCCGAGAAGAGCCATAGTCAAAATGATAAAAAGGGTGAAAAGTTTCGTATTCATGGTTGAGTTGAATTTTGTGTGAGTAAAAATGCGGTGCAAAAATACGGAAAAGGAAGGGAAGGACAAAAACGAGGTTACAGGTTACAGGTTACGGGTTACTTTTGTTGCGTAACCTGTAACCTGTAACCAGACGAAGTTTACTTCAGTTCGCTCGCCTTCTCGACCAACTTGATAAATTCAGAACGGTAGCCCTCAAGGTCTTCACCCTTCGCTCCGTTTGCAAGACGGACGACGTGTCGGAACGAAGCATCACCTTTGAATTTGGAATTTCTCAGCAACATTCCGAACTCTGCAACTGCCGCCGCCCACCGGAAGTTGTCAGAGGTCTCATCAAAATCGAGCGTTACATCGCGCAATGGAAATTGCATCAGTTGACTTGCTGACGCATCAGGTTCTTTGTATCTCAGTTTGATGGTCAACAGTTCATTGGTCTCTTCAGCAAACTTTTTGACTTTATTCTTCTGATAGCGCAATGTGTCCACATCGAGCAACTGAACATCCTCATCATCTTCGGGAACGATTTCGTACAGTGCCGTCACGGTATGCCCTGAACCAAGTTCGCCTGCATCTTTCGTGTCGTCATGGAAATCTTCTTTCCTCAACAACCGGTTTTCGTAACCGATGAGCCGGTACGATTTCACTTTTGCAGGATTGAATTCAATTTGAATCTTCACATCCTTCGCAATGGTATATAATGTTCCGGTCAACTGCTGGACAAACACTTTTCTTGCTTCATCAATATTATCAATGTACGAGTAGTTGCCGTTTCCTTTGTCGGCAAGTTTTTCCATTTTTGAATCTTTCAAGTTGCCCGTACCAAAGCCAAGCACGGAAAGAAACACGCCCTTGTTTCGCTTCTCTTCAATCATGCGAACAAGTTCTGCATCGTCCGAAACTCCGACATTGAAATCACCATCGGTTGCAAGAATGACACGATTGTTTCCATCCTCAATATAATTTTCCAATGCAGTGTTGTATGCAAGCGCGATTCCCGCTCCGCCTGCAGTTGAACCACCTGCATGCAAGCGGTCAATCGCTTCAAGAATATCATCTTTTCTGTTTCCCTTGGTTGAAGGAAGAACCAATCCCGCACTTCCTGCATAGACGACAATGGAGACTCTATCGTTCTTTCTCAGTTGTTTGACAAGTAACCGAAACGCAGATTGAACTAACGGCAACTTATCGGGACTACTCATCGAACCGGAAACATCAATTAAGAAGACGAGATTGCTTGGTGGCAATTCTTCCGTCTCGATAATTTTTCCCTGCAAGCCAATCAGGAGTAACTTGTTGTCGTTGTTCCAAGGACACTCCGACACTTCCGCATTGATGGAGAAGGGACGAGAACCTTTTGGCTGTGGATAATCGTACTTGAAATAATTAATCATCTCTTCAATGCGCACAGCATCCTTCGGTGGAAGTTGTCCATCGTTCAGGAAGCGACGGATGTTGCTGTACGATGCGTTGTCAACATCAATGGAGAAAGTAGAAAGAGGTGACGATAAAGCGTTGTGGAAAATATTTTCTGTTATCAAATCATATTGTTCAGCACTTCGAACTGAATTCGTTAATACTTCAACAGGAACACCATCAACCACATACTGACCTTCGTTGGAACGACCACTTCGGAGGAAGAGGTTGTTACCTTGCTTCACGACTCCTGATTGAAGTTGTCCTGCATCTCCCACAGTTGGGATATTATCCATTTTCCGAGTGACTGATTTATATGAAGATGAGGATTGGGATTTAATGATTGGTCGATTTGCTGTTACAGTAACTTCCTTCATTTCAAGTGCACTTGATTGCAGTGTAGAAGTCATAAGTGAAATTGATTGATTAGATTCAACTTTTACATCCGTTATTTCAAGAGAAGCGTAGCCGATGTTCGAAATCCTTAAAGAATAAGTCCCGCTGGGAATTCCAATAATAGTATAGTTTCCATGACTATCTGTTACAGCACCGCGCGTAGTTCCAACGAGAACCACAGTAGTGCCTACCAGAGGATTGCCTTGTTCATCAACAACTTTACCTGTAATTCTTCCCGTTATACTTTTTTGGGTTTGCGTCACTGTTGTTTCCGCTTGGTGGACCACAATAGTTTTTACTGTGTCATTAGGTTCAGCAGTTATCATCTTTGTAAGAGAAGAATCTGCAGAAACATTGGCAGTCAGTTTCTTCTTTTGTTGTGACTGACTATCACCCGCAGTCGTTGAAGATGAAGCACTCTGCTCATTGGCTTGATTTTCAGTCTGAACTCTTTTCGATTCAGTAATATTCTGTTCAGATTGTTGAACGCGCTCATTCTCAGTTTGCTGTGGCTGTTCAGGTTTTGAATCCTGCAACAAATACCAAACAACTCCTGCCGCTAAGAGAACAATAAATCCCGCCGCGATGCGATAAATAAGTGAGAATGAAAATCGCTTCTGTTCATTTTGAATATGAACTCCGTTATTTCTGTGGCGGAGTTCAAGCAGGTTGTTCTCTGTTGTGTGGAGACGTGATTCAATTCCCTCAAGCAAATTTTCGGGCGGATGAATCGCGCTCGGCAAGGTTTGTACTCGTTTGATAACAAGTTGAAGTTGACGTAGTTCTTCCGCGCAATGCGGGCAGAGTTGGATGTGTGTCTCGACGAGTTCTTTCTGTTTGTCAGAAAGTGTTCCGTCAATGTAATCGTTCAGGTAATCGAGGATATGGCTGTCGTTCATGATAACACCTTTTTTAAAATTGTTCTTGCTCGGTGAAGTTGTGCTTTGGATGTTCCAGAGGCAATGCCAAGCATGGTTCCGATTTCTTCATGAGAATATCCTTCATGGTCGTGAAGCAGGAGAACAGCGCGTGCCTGTTGTGGAAGAGTGGCGATAGCATCTTCCAGATCTAAGGCAACATCAACAGGCAACGCGGAGTCCTGCATATCGAACGGTTCGAATTCGTCGGTGAATACAACTCGTGCGGCGAGCCGTTTTTCGACACGAAGAAAATCAAGCGTTGTGTTGATTGCAATCCGGTGAATCCATGCGCCGAACGGACTTTCGCCCCGAAAGCTTTTCAACTGTTGCCACGCTTTCACGATTGTTTCCTGAGTTACTGCTTTTGCAAGTTCTGCGTTTGCCAACATGCGTAAACAAACAGCGTACACATGACCGGTATGTTCTTCGCAGAGGTGGATGAACGCCCGACTGTTTCCCGCTTGCGCTTGCCGGAGTAGTTCAGGAAGATGTTGTATCTCCTGTTTCATAAGTAGTTCCATGCTTGTTGCCCTTTCTATCTACATGACGACAGCCACGACGAAAGGGTTTACATCAACAGCAATTTATTTGTAAGATAAGAAAAAAAATAGAGCGGTGAGCGCTGAGCATTGAGAGGTGAGTATGGTAAAACAGAAATCTGTAACCCGTAACCTTTTGACAAGAAATGTATCTTTCAATCGAAAACCGGAAACAGTAAACCGGAAACACGAAACAGATTCAGTGTCAACCTTCGTATTCTGTTTCTACAAGAAGTTCAGCAGTTACTTCATTAACAGTCACACGAACCGAATTCGGTCGGCAACAGACAGCGCAATCTTCTGTGAACGTTTGATGTGCTCCTGCTGTCGGGTCAAACTCGACAACGTTTTCTTCGCCGCAGAACTCGCATGAAAATTTCAATGTGTCGGGAAAGTGTGGAGTGCGTTTCATAGTAATCAATTAAAAATTTAAAAGTAAAAATTAACAATGCTGATATAAAGTTACCAAACTAATTCGCAATTGACAATTCGCAATCCGAAATCAAGAGTGGAGTTTGATTCGGAAAGTCGTCCCTTTTCCTACCTTGCTTTCCTTGACGAATAGTTTTCCTTTGTGATATGTTTCGATAATGCGTTTAGAGAGTGAGAGTCCGAGTCCCCAGCCACGTTTTTTGGTACTGTAACCGGGGCGAAAAATATCTTTCTTCAACGACATTTCGATTCCCTTGCCGGTATCTTTCGCATCAATGATGATGGAGTTACCTTTCTTTGCCAATGAGAAGGTGACTTTTCCCTTGCTTTCCTCAATTGCATCAACAGCATTTTTGATAAGATTTTCAATCACCCACTCGAACAATTCTCGGTTGATGTTGCAGGAAATATGTTCGGTTGTTTCGATGGAAATATCAATATGCTTTCCTTCGCCGTAGCGGGAGGGAAGTCGCTTTTGAAAATATTTGATGACGGACTCAATCACTTCATGCAAATCTTCTTCTTTGAAACTCGGCTTCGAACCGATTTTGGAAAACCGGTCGGTGACTTTTTGAAGCCGCTGTAAATCGTTTTCCATGTCGGCAACAACTTCGGCTTGCTTTGTATCGTTCGCCGCATGAATCTTCATCATCTCAATCCAACCGAGGAGAGAAGAGAGTGGCGTTCCGAGTTGGTGCGCCGTTTCTTTCGCCATCCCCACCCAGATATTTCCCTGTTCGCTCCGTTTGATATAACTGAAACCAAGATAGCCGATGATGATAAACACGCCGCCGACAATCATTTCGATTATCGGAAGTAAACGGAGTTTGGTGACAATTTCCGACTCGCCGTAATGAAGATATTGAACGATGTCGCCAAACGGTAAACGAATCGTAACCGTGATGGGTTTATTTTGCTCATCCAACGTTTTGATGATACTTGTGAGATGATTAAGTTTTTCTTCTTCCGTTGCACTTTCGGGAAAAACAATGTTGCGTGAGTTGAGATGATACGGTTGGAGCGGAATGTTGAGCGAATCGGTAAGCAACATCGGGAAATCAATCGAACCGATGACTTCTGTAAAAATAAATCCGTAGTCGGATTGGTCTGCCGGGCTGTTGGCAATAAACTCAAGCGAGCGGGCGTACAATCCAGCAATCTCCCGTTCCTTCTTCAGCAATTGCTGAACGATGTTCTGTGTGTAGTACAACGTTCCAAGGACAATCACTACAGCGGTAACGAGCAGACCGATTTTAATATTTGCCGAACGAGGAATAGCCACGTATCAATTCAAAATTAAAAATGAAAAATTAAAAAATGTTATTTGTCATTCGTGGTATCAATAAACACTTATAACCGATAACGAATCAGTTCGTGAGAATAATTGTTTGGTCTCGTCTTGCACCAACAGAAATCATGCTGATTTGAGTTCCCGTAAGTTTCGCAAGAGTGTTCACATACGTTTGTGCGTTTGCCGGCAGTTCATCGAAAGAACGGATGTTGGAAGTGGAAGATTTCCAACCTGCGAACGATTCATACACAGGTTTTACTTTTTCTAATGTTTGAACATCGGTCGGGAATGATTTCAATGTCTTGCCGTTGAGTTCATATCCTGTGCAGATGTTCAGCGTGTCGAATGAATCAAGTACATCTAATTTTGTAATTGCAATTTCGGTAATGCCGTTGACCATAACCGAGTATTTCAGACTGAAGGCATCAAACCAACCGCAACGGCGCGGGCGACCGGTTGTTGCGCCATACTCGCCGCCAATCTTGCGTAACGTATTTCCTGTTTCATCGAGAAGTTCTGTTGGAAAAGGTCCGTTGCCGACGCGTGTTGAATATGCTTTCACAATTCCAAGAACAGAAGAAATTGAAGTTGGTGGAATACCAAGTCCCGTACACGCGCCTCCGCTTGTTGGATTCGATGAAGTGACGAACGGATACGTTCCGTGGTCAACATCAAGCAGAGCGCCTTGTGCGCCTTCGGCAAGTACCCGTTTTCCTTCGCCGATTGCTTTGTTTAGAAGCAGGGAAGTATCAGTGACAAATTCATCTATTTTTTTATCAAAGTCTTGGTACTCGTTGGTGATTTGTTCGATGTTGAATTCTGCTTTGCCATACACTTTGTTAATAATTTGATTTTTTTCTTCGATGGCGTGCTTGAGTTTTTGAGCAAGCACATCGCGATTCAACAAATCAACGATGCGGATACCGACGCGCATCGCCTTATCAATGTAGCAGGGACCGATGCCGCGACCTGTCGTTCCGATTGCATTTCCAGACTGCTCACGAATCGAATCAAGCATTTTATGATACGGCATGATGACGTGTGCATTATGGCTGATAAATAATCTTCCGCTCACTTGAATTCCGGCTGATTGGAGTTGTTCAATTTCGCTTATCAATGCGACGGGGTCAATCACAACTCCGTTTCCAATCACACAGGAAACATGGGGATGAAAAATTCCGGATGGAATGAGATGAAGAACTGAAGTTTTATCGCCGATGACAACTGTATGTCCTGCGTTCGCTCCGCCTTGATAGCGTGCTACAACATCAATATTTTCGCTGAGCAAGTCAACGATTTTTCCTTTTCCTTCATCGCCCCATTGGGCGCCGACGATAACTTTGACAGACATATTCTTTCGGTTTGGATTTATTCGTTATAGATGAGTTTAGTTCTTGGTGCTTGATTAAAGATTTAAGATGTATGATTGTTGTTAGAAAATGAACA
This sequence comes from Ignavibacteriota bacterium, assembly GCA_016212665.1. NCBI lineage: Bacteria > Pseudomonadati > Ignavibacteriota > Ignavibacteriota bacterium. The sequence continues at coordinate 42,837 of JACREZ010000026.1, read as the reverse complement.
TCGAGTCAAATACAATATCCTGTATTGAGGCTCCAGAATCAAGCATCAAGCAAAAAAAACTCCGATGCAGTTGGTACCACATCGGAGTGAAAGATAGACATTTGTTTGCTTACTTGGAAAAACTTTCGACGGCTTTTTTTACTGTCGGGAATAACTCAAACACATTGGTAAGGCGTGTTATGACCAACAAGTTTTCAATTTTCTTCGATGCACCGGCGATTTTCAAGTGCCCGCCTGCATTTCGAATCGTTGCATGAGAAGCCATCAACATTCCAAGCCCCGAACTGTTCATGTTTTTCACTGCTTTCAGGTCGAGAACGAAGTTTTTTAATTTCTTCTCGATGAGTTCATGAACTTTATCTTTGAGAGCGGCGGCATCGGGTCCGCCGAGGATACTGCCTTCAAGTTTGATGATAGTTACTGTTTCGGTTTCACTGAGCGATAGGTTCATACACTGTTTTTCCCTTCATAACGGGTTTTGCTTTTTTCGCGAGTCTCCAGTTTGAGTAATCAAGAACAACTGCGCTTGCGATGTAAATCGAAGAGTATGTACCGGTAATAATACCGAACGTCAGGGCAAATCCAAATCCTCTGTTTACTTCTCCGCCAAAGAGGAAGAGAATCACCGTGACGATAAAAATTGTACCTGAAGTGATAAGCGTTCGGCTTAACGTTTGGTTCAAACTCTTGTTCATCACTTCCGTCAAACTGAGAGTCTTGTATATTTTCTGGTTCTCTCTGATTCTATCAAAGATAACGACGGTATCGTTGACGGAAAGACCGACGAGTGTGAGCAAGGCGGCAATCATGTTTTGGTCAATTTCAAAATTGGTGAATGGTGTGATTCCGTCAATAATTGAAATAACGCCTAATGTTACCAACACGTCGTGGAACAATGCCGCGACTGCGCCAATACCATAAATAAACTTGAACCGGAAACCGACGTAAATCATAATCGCTAATAACGAAAAAATGATTGCATAGAATGCGTCTTTTCTTAATTCAGCTCCTATTTTCGGACCGATTTTCGTTTCTTCGAGAACAGTCGGGTTCATGTTTGGAAAAGTTTGTTGCAGTGTTGCTTTGATTTGGTCTGCAACGGTTGTTCCTTCGCCTTGCGATTCTGTTCTAAGAAGAATCCTCAGCGGGTCACCGTACGTCTTAATTTCAACGTTCCGGTATCCGGCGTTATCCATCATGGAACGAATCTGACTAACATCAGGCTCGGCGCTAAACTGAACAATCAATTCGGTTCCTCCGAGGAAGTCAATACCGAAACCGATTCCTTTGATGGCAAGTGAAATCATTCCAACCATAATCACAGCGAGAGAAATCATGTACCATGTACGTCTCTTCCCCATGAAATCAATATGTGTTTCTTTAAAAAATCTCATTGATGTTTTCTACCTGTTCGATTAACCAAAATTAATAACTTTGCCACGTTCGAGCATTATGCTAAAGATAATGCGAGTTCCGACGATAGCGGTGAACATACTGATGACGATACCAATCATCAACGTGAGAGCGAAGCCCTGAACAGGTCCGCTTCCGAATTGATAGAGAATCACACCGGTAATAAATGTAGTAAGGTTCGAGTCGAAAATTGCTGTAAATGCTTTCTCGTATCCTGTATCAACTGCGGCGGAGAGTGTTTTCCCGGTTGCTGATTCTTCACGGATACGTTCATAGATAAGGACGTTCGCATCAACAGCAACTGCCATTGTGAGGATGATACCTGCAATACCAGGCAACGTTAATGTTCCTTGAAATCCTGCAAGGATTGCAAGCATAAAGAGCATGTTGAGAAAAAGAACAACATCTGCAACAGTCCCGCCCATTCTGTAATAGAAAATCATGAAGACGATTGTAAGGAGTAACGCCATCAAAGAAGAATAAATTCCTTGTTTGATAGAGTCTTCACCGAGCGAAGGTCCGACTGAGGTTTGTTGAATAATGTCAACCGGAGCGGGAAGTGCGCCTGCCTTGAGAACGATTTCAAGCAACTTCGCTTCTTCAACGCTTTCCATTCCTTCGATTTGAGAATTACCACCGGTAATTTTTCCACGAACTACAGGAGCGGAGAAAATGGCGTTATCTAAGATAATTGCAATTTGCTTATTGATATTTGAACCGGTAATTCTCGCCCACTCTCGTGCGCCTTCTGTGTTCATCTCCATCGTAACAATTGGAGTGTTGAAGTTCGGGTCAATAGTAGCGCGTGCTTCTGTGATAACTCCGCCGGTGAGTTCCGCTTCTTTTTTTACTGCATATAACGCGAAGAAATTTTTTCCTTCAGCAGTGAAGGACTTTTTTGCGGACCATGCAAAACTGACTCCTGAAGGAATGAGTTGTTTTATTTCCGGCTTCTCAAGAATGCGGTTCACTTTTCCTTTGTCTTCTTCGATTGTAAACAACTGACCGCTCCAACCTTGATTCGGTTGTTGCATAGGATTGGCAATCGCGAAGAATGGATGTTCTTTCTTCAGTTCTTCCGGTGTTTTTTCTGCTTGGTCATCAAGTGTGGCAAGTGAAGTATCAGCCGGTTTGTTCGTATCGGTTTGAGCAACTGTTGAAGTTGTATCAACCGGTTTTGCTGTTGTATCGTTTGCCGCGGCCGTTGTTGATGTATCGGTCTTGTTGACATTCAAAGAATCGTCAATCGGTTTGCCTGCAAGTGACGCATCAATCGCCTGATACACTTTTGACATAATTTCCGGGTCGTAAAGAATCTTGAACTCAAGAAGTGCCGTGCCCTGCAATAACTGCCGCACTTCGCCTTCTTTGCTGACGCCGGGAAGTTCGACAATAATTCTTCGCCCGCCTTGTTTCTGAATAGATGGTTCAGACACGCCATATTGGTCAATACGATTACGGACGATTTCGATTGCACGGTCAACAGCGCTTACTGTTTCGTCTCTTAATTTTTGGATTATAACATCGTCTTCATCGCGGATGCTACCATAATACCGGGCGGCGCGAAGTTGCTTTTGCTGTAACTTCCGACCAAGCAAATCTACCACTTCCTCTTCTGAAGTTTGTGACTCTGCACGAACTTCATTGATGACGTTCATAAATTGCTCGTCTTTATTCTTGGCAATGTCCTCCAAATATTTGAGGACGTTTACTTCAAGAACGACTCGCATTCCGCCTTGAAGGTCTAATCCTAATTTGACGCGCTTTAAGCGCGCTACTCTCATCGCCTCTTCGTTTTGTTCAACATATTTCAAACTATCATCACCGACAAGACTGCGCAGTTCTTTTGTGAACGAATAGTCTTTGTACGTTGGATAGAGAAAATACAGGGACAAACCTGTAAAGAGGAGAAATATTAATATTTTACCGCGATTCTTCTTCACGTGAGATTCTTGATACTCCTACAACAGTGTTATGAGTTGTGAGCCGAACACAAAAAGCAGAACAAGGTCATTTTGTTTATGTAATAAATTATTATTCACTTGTTCGAGGTAGTAAAAGCGCTTTTTTGATGTGGCTCAGTTGTTATTTAATTTCAAGGGTCAAAATATACGGAATTTTTCCAGAAAATCAATTAGCCAGCAATGGTAAAATTGAGAACGGCTTGTTTCTTTCTTCACAACGCTCTATATTGACCGAAATTATACTATGACGACATCAAATAATTTTTCCAAAAGCAGTTTCTTTTTCCTATTTGTTCTTTTTTCTTGTTTGATTCTGATACGAAACACCGTTTCAAGTCAGGCACAAACTCAGGCAATTCCCAAAACAGAAGTGAGAGCAATTTGGTTAACCACAGTTTTAGGGCTTGATTGGCCCCCATCAAAAATTAAGAAAGCGGATGAACAGAAGCGTCTTTTATCAGAAATGATTGAAAAAGCCGCCAAGGCAAAATTCAACACAATGTATTTTCAGGTTCGTGGGAGAGCAGACGCGATGTACAAGTCAGACTTAGAACCATGGTCTCATTTACTGACAGGTGAATTAGGAAAAGACCCGGGTTGGGACCCGCTTCAATTTGTGGTTGAAGAATCACACAAGCGCGGAGTTGAAGTTCATGCATGGTTCAATACATTTCTCACAAAAAGCGGAAAAGAAAAGCCGACCGAATCAAAACCGAGGCATTTAATTTTAGCGCATCCGGAATGGCTTCAGTTGGTAAAAGGGGAGTGGTGGCTCGACCCCGGAATTCCTGAAGCAAGAAAATATATTTCTCATGTTGCTATGGATATTGTTCGTCGCTACAACATTGATGGCTTTCAATTTGATTTTATGAGATACCCGCAAAACGGAATCCCCGATGATGCTACTTGGAAAAAGTATGGAGGGAATCAACCCAAAGCAGAATGGCGACGGGAGAACATCAACAAATTTGTGAGAGACTTTTATGATTCAGCAATGTTAATCAAGCCGATGTTGAAAGTCGGGGCGACACCGATTGGCATTTACAATGCTGATGTTTATAAAAATGGAATGAAAGGATTTGACGATGTTTTTCAGGACGCCAAAGGATGGTTGCGTGAAGGAAAACTTGATTACATCGCTCCTCAGGTTTATTGGTCGTTGAAGGATACATCGAAGGGACCTGACTTTGCAATGATTACAGAAGATTGGGTTGATGGTTCAAACGACCGTCAGATTATCGTTGGCATCGCCGCGTACAAAGATGATGTCTTCTCACAACTTCCAACTATTATTGATACATCGAGAGATATTGAAACGGATGGTCATGCATTCTTCCGGTATGAACACATTCGACGTGTGATTGATTCGACAGATGTATATACAACACTTGCAAACATTCCGCCGATGAAATGGAAAGATTCCGTTCCACCCTCGCCGCCACTTGCATTGAATGTAGAGAGAAAACAGAATATTGCTACGGTGAGTTGGACTTCGCCTCTTGCCAAAGAAAGCGAAGACACAGTGAAGTTCTACAACATCTATCGGTCGAAAGTTTTTCCCGTGGACATTTCTGATGCCAATCTTTTGTATCGCATTGTTCAATCAAATATTACATCATTTACTGATACATTACCGAATTCCAGCGCACATTTTCACTATGCAGTTTCTTCGCTCGATTACGGAAATAATGAAAGCCATCCGGTACAGGAAGGCATCATGCAAGTGCCGGAGGTGTTGGCAATACTCAACCGTTTTCAGTATCAACCTAAACTCCATAGGTTGATATATAATGAAGATTTTGAAACAGTAACGTTACCGTTGCAATTGACCGAAAAAGCGACATTGAAAATTTCCATTGTTGAAATATCCTCAAACAGTCAGATAGCAACGATTGAAAAGGAAGTGACGGGTGGTAGAAATCTGTTGACTATTGATGTTGCCGGTTTTGGAAAGCGGGAGTATCTTTTCAAAGTAGAATCATTGAATTTCACAGCGCAACAACAGATTTTGTTGCAGTAAAAAAAATATTTGACTTACCCATTGCATTTAGTTGCAATTGTATTATATTTGTCACGTGGAGAATTCAACTAGGGTATCGAACAAATGTTTTTAATTATGTTTTATTTGATGCCATGAAAGAAAAAAATCATCTCAAACGACACCATCGCCCATGGAGTAATGAAGAAGAACGGATACTGAAAGAAATGTATCCGGCGAATTCGCGCGATACAATTGCTCGTAAATTAGGACGCACAATAGTGGGTGTGAGTACACGCGCACGTCAACTCGGATTGACGAAGGAACTTCGTCCGTGGACGAGCATGGAAGACAATTATCTCAGCGCTCAGTACGGAAAGAAAAGTTACGCTGAAATTGCAAAAGAAATAAACCGGACCGAAGCCGCAGTTGCCGGGCGCGCTTCGAAGTTAGGTATTCTGACAAATCGGTTTTGGTCATCTGACCAAATTCAATTTTTGAAAAAATGGTATCACAAGAAAAGTTCAAACGAACTTTCCGATTTGCTACGACGAGACACATTTGCAATTCGCTCGAAAGCAAAACGACTCGGCTTGACCAAACCGGTTCCCAAACGCCCGTGGACAGAAGAAGAACTAACGTTCTTGAACACGAACTATCTTACTCTTTCTCATAAGGAGTTAGCGCAAAAACTTGAGCGAACTGTTTGGGCAATCGGGCAGGCGGTTTCGCGAAAGGGATTGTTGAAAAAGACGAACGAATTACTGAAGAAATAATTTTTTTTTGAAGGGCACGAATTATTTGAAATAAATTCACCGGGACATTTTTAACTTCGTGTTCGTTGTGAATATCCTTTGTGAACTTTGTGGTTACATACTGAACATTATTGGATATTCAACGCTTCGACGAGCCACAAACTCAACTCAGGGACATAGGTAATTATCACCAACGCGGCGAGAAGAATTCCGATAAAGGGAAGGACAGATTTTACAACTGTCGTTATCGGTTTTTCAAACCGAAAACTTGAAATAAATAAATTCAATCCGACAGGCGGTGTTAAATACCCGATTTCCAAATTGGCGAGAAAGATTATTCCGAGGTGAACGGGGTCCACTTCGTACGCAGTGGCAATCGGGATGATGAGCGGGACGACGACAATGATGGCAGAAAAAATATCCATCATCATACCAACAATGATCAGGAAGATATTCAACAAAATTAAGAATACTGCTTTACTGCTGATGAAGGAACGAATCCACTCGAACAATTTCATCGGCACCTCCTGGTCAATCAAATAATTTGTCAATCCCATCGCACAGCCGAGAATGATAAGAATCGCTCCCACCAACACCATGCTTTCCTGCATCACCCGTGGAACATCGCGGAAAAGATTCAAATCTTTATAGATAAACACTTCAACCACGAGAACATAAAAAGCAGTAATTGTTGCCGCCTCAGTTGCAGTGAACCATCCCGCGTAAATGCCGCCGATGATGAAAAATGGAAGTGGAATTTCCCAAATTGCTTCTCGTACGGAACTTCTGACATTTTTCCACTCAAACGGAATTTTTATAACATGCGCTTTAGAACTTTGCCGGATACTATATAATGAAAGGATTGCAACGAGCAACAATCCGGGAAGAAGTCCCGCGACGAAAAGTTTATCAATGCTTATCTCGGAAATCAATCCATACAAAATGATAGGGAGACTTGGAGGGAAAAGTAACCCCAAACTTCCTGAAGTTGTGAGAATGCCAAGAGAAAAATTTTCCGAGTAATGTTCTTTCAATAAAATCGGGTACAACAAACCGCCCAGCGCAACAATCGTTACGCCCGATGCGCCGGTGAATGCGGTGAAGATTGCGCATGAGACAAGGGCGACAATTGCGAGTCCTCCGGGAATCCAACCGAAGAACGCCTGTGAAAGAGCCACGAGTCGTTGCGGCGCTTTGCTTTCAGCAAGAATATATCCCGCAAACGTGAAGAGAGGAATAGCCATCAGCGTTGGCGCGCTTGCGATTCGATACAACTCGACGATAACAGCAGAGAGGTCAATCCCTTCTCCTTGAAAGGCAAGCAACGCAATCGAGCCGATGAGCGAAAACAGCGGCGCGCCGAGTAACGCTATCGCAATCAAAATCAGAACGAGGAGAAATGTATTCATCAGGCGTGAGACTTTGTTGGTTCTGTTTGTTGCGGTTTGAACGCAGTGATTGCATGTTCAATAGTTTTCAAAAGAAAACGAAATGAAATCAATCCAAACCCAAATGGAATGACAGTTTGAAACCACCACGCGGGGTACTCTGTTTCACCAATCGAAAAGAGAGGTGAATTTGATTCTTGTTCGCTGATCAGAAATGTCCAACCGGCATCTGCTAAAATTGCACAAACGATAACGGGGAAAAAGCTTGTTAGAATTTTGATGTAGCTTGCAACACGAGCCGAAGTGAAACGAGTGACAAGGTCAATGCTGATGTGTTTTTCTTGTTCTGCAGCAATGGAAGCGCCAATAAATCCAATCCACAAAACTGCATGGCGCAACAACGGGTCAGCCCACAAAAAGCCGGTCGAAAAAATATTTCGGAGAACAACTTGCGTGAATGAAAGCAAAACCATCGTACTCAAGAGTACGATGATAAGAACTTTCTCAACAAGACCAAGAGTCTTGCTTAGTGATTGGAGAAACTTCATTGAGAAGTTTTGTTATTCGCTTTTCTGAATTCGGAAACAGTCTGTTCGACTCTATTCATAAAACCCTCGTCATACAATTTGCCAACCAACATTCGGCGTGCTTTTTTTCCGATTTCGTCATACATGGAAATAACATCTTTCGATGGCGGCTCGATGATTTTAATTCCTTGCTTTTTCATGGTCTCGATTGATTTAGCGTTTTCTTTCCGACTCGCTTCAGTCAGTTTTGTCATGTACTTCTTGCCGTTCCGAAGAAGAATCTCTTGCATGTCAGCAGGAAGTCCATCGAATTTTTTCTTTGAAATAACAACTGCGCCGGAAGCATCGGCAAGCGGAAGATTGAACATGTATTTCACCCGTGTGAACCATTGAAGAGCAACCAAACCGAGCGGCGAAGAATAAACGCCGTCAATCATTTTTGTTTGCAGTGAAGTCATCACATCGGTGAGTGAAAGCGGAATCGGGTTGATGTTCAACGCCTTGAATGTCGCTTCGGCAACCGGGTCGCCTTCCCACATCCACATTTTTACGCCTTTCATTTCTTCCGGTTTGGAAACGGGTGTGTTCGTGTAGATGTTGACAAATCCAACTTCTGCCCAACCGAGCAACACGTAACCGCCATCGTTAAATGCTTTATTGAAATCCGTATCGAATGTTTTCAACACGTGGTCAACTTCTGCCGTTGATTTGAACAGGAACGGCGTATCAAGAATGCGTGCCTTTTGTGCAATCGTTGTAATCCCGTTTCCGGTAATTCCGGTTGAGTGGAGTTGTCCCAATTTTACTTTTCTCAGAACATCCCGCTCATCTCCTTGCACGCCGCCTGCAAAAATTTTAAAGCCCATTTTCCCGCCGCTTTCTTTCCGAACTGCCGCGTCATATTCTTTCATGATGTTTATCCATGTGCTTCCTTCCGGCGCTACCGTGGCAAACTTAATGGTGTATTGTTGGCTGAAAAGGGTGGAGGTTATTAATAGAATTGTGAGAATGAGTTTTGTCATGTAATGATCTATGTTTTAAACTTGGAAATCGTTAAAACGATTTCAATTATTATTATTTTATTGAACCCACAACTTCAGTTGTGGGTAATAAATCAGTTTAGTAACCGAAACCGCTTCAGCGGTTTTGAGAACGTTAGCGTCACCATTCATGGTGATGCTAACAGTAATTATTCGTTCGGAGTTTCTTCTTCCTCTTCAATTGTTTCATCAAGAAAGAATTCATCCATCCGTTCTCTCAGCAGTTGCGCTTTCTTCTTGGCAACTGAATTCGGAAGACGGAGCGCAGGCAAAACATCGAGCGAGGTTGTATCAACTGTATTCAAACATTGTTCAAACAATTCTTTGTTCTGCGATTGCACAGCATACGTTTTTGCCATATAGACATACGTCATCAGGAACTTGCCGTTGTTGATTTTCAATGCTTCGTCAAACTGTGCTTTTGAACGTTCGGGTTTTCCGCCAAGTGCCGCCGGTGTTGAGCCGTACAATGTGCCGAGAAAGAAATACGCTCCGCCTTGATAAAAATCGGGTTGTTTCTCTGCAACAAACTTCATCATCGCTTCTACTTTCGGAACGTCGACAATTGCTTCCGGGTCAGTGAGACTGAGGTAAATATATCCGCCCCAACCGATTGCCGTCCAAAACAGAGCAGGAACATCATCCTTCGAGAACGTATTCAATGCGGATGTAAATTCCGTGATGTCTTTATCCAAAGCGTTTGCAAATGTTTTATTTTGATTTAAAATCTTTAAGCCGTAATCTCTGCCACGCAGGTAGAACATCTTTGCCCTCTCAGGAGTTGCATCTTCTGCAAATGCAAGTGCATAACTCGAATATCCCATCGAAGCAAGGAGTTGAAAATGCTCGTTCTCTTTGTCGCTTTCCATCACCGCTTCGAGAAGTTTGAGATTGGAGGCGACGCTCTTCTCTGCAATATCTAAATCTTCTTCACGGTTCAGCACTTCAAAACCGTTATCCATGATACCACCAATAGAACTGATGGCAATTTGTTGAATACATCCAACAAAGAGAAGGGAGAGAAGTAATATATAGTAAGTGTATTTCATTCCGTCTGATTAAAAAGCGGAACGAATATAAGAAAAAAATTGGAGTATTGGGGATGATGAGTAGTTGAGCGACTGCTCCTTGAGAAAATAATTGGGTGAGTTTCACCTAAAAAGGGTATTTACTGAGAAAGCGATTTGAAAGCAGATGTTTTCTGGCTCATTGAATATTTTTTGATTCGACTCAATAGATTGTTTGATGACAATTTTCTTTTCAATACTTCTACGTTATGGCTTCATCAAATAAAAAAGAATGGTTGTGGACAGTTCGCGCTTTTGTATTTGGTTTGAAAGTCTGCTACATTTCATTCAGTTAAACAACGATTGTGAGAAAAACTAAACAAGAGCTATAGGTATTTCCATGTGTAAGACAATTTCATATCTGCTTATCATTTCATCGTTGTTCTTTTTTTCTTCTTGCGATGAAGAGTCTGATGACCCGAGAGTTGGCAGACCCGAAGTGACAATTATTTATCCGCTTGATAGTTCGGCTGTTATAGATTCTGTCATCATCGAAGCTGCTGCAACCGATGATAAGCAAGTCGCGAAGGTTGAGTTTTACATCAATGGACTTACCGATTCCGCGAAAACAATTCTTACACCTCCTTATCGGTACAAATGGGATGTCAGCGCATTTGCCGATAGCAGTTTCCACACAATTTCGGCTAAGGTATATGATTACGACCGGAAGTACGGCACATCAAAAACCGTTACTGTCCGAATCCTCAAATTCACACCGACCAATTTACGCGTGACTGCGATGGATAATTTTTCATTGACGATAAAGTGGAATGATAATAGTTCTATCGAAACCGGATTTGAAGTGCAGATGAGTGAGAACGGTTTTTCGTTTTCTCCGATTGATACTGTGGAATCCAACATAACATCGTTAACTGTCCGGCAATCGTATGTTCCGTTCAAACCATATTATTTCCGCGTTCGGGCAATTACAGATTCTCTTGTGAGTAAATTTTCGAATGTCCTGATTGCAACATTAGAACTTCTCCCCCCTGGAAATTTATTAGTTACTCAACTTTCCGATTCTACAGTTCGGTTACAATGGATTGATAAAAATAATTATGAAACCGGGTATCAAGTGGAGATGAGTCAGAATGGCACCAATTTTTCACTTCTTCGTACGTTGAGCGCGAACGTAACGACGACGACAATCTCGACTCCATTCGAACGAACGGAGAATTATTTCTTCCGTGTTCGAACGTTTACAAACACCGATACAAGTGGGTATTCTAATCAAGTAAGAATATTCTTCCGTAGTTCACTTTATGCCGGAGGTGATTTTACAGTCATTGGAAGTTCCGAGTTCAGTAAGATAGCGGAGTGGGATGACGTGAACTGGCTTCCATTATCAAGCGGGATGAACGGCGCGGTTTATTCGATGGCGGAATTTCAAGGAAAGTTATTTGTCGGTGGGATGTTCACAAGTGCGGGGGATGTTGCTGTAAACAGGATTGCATCTTGGGATGGTATGAAATGGAGTGCGGTCGGGAACGGTTTGAATGGCGTGGTGAAATCACTGGCAAATTTTTCAAATGAGTTGTACGCTGGTGGAAGTTTTACAAGCGCAGGCGGAGTATCTGTCTCCAACATTGCGCGATGGAATGGAAGTAGTTGGAGTACGGTTGGAAATGGAATGAATGGTACAGTCAACATTTTGAAGGTTCACCAAGGCGATTTATATGCAGGCGGAAGTTTTTCGCTCTCCGGAAGTGACACTGTGTTAAATATCGCTCGATGGGATGGAACGCAGTGGAGTTCAGTAGGTAACGGAGTAAACGGGCAGGTATTTGCACTTTCCACTTCATTCAGTTCTCTCATTGTCGGTGGTGATTTTACACAGAGCGGAACAACGAACGTGAACCGGATTGCACTCTGGAATAATTCTCTCTACGAATGGCTCTCATCAGGATTTAACAATACAGTGTACTCGCTTGAACGGGATGCTGATGGTCTGATTTTTGCCGGTGGTTCATTCACAAAATCCGGTGATTCACTTATGAGTAAGATTGCCTTCTGGACGAATAATTCCTGGAATACATTCGGCAACGGTCTTTCGGGAGATGTACTGAGCATGAAAGCAATTGGACGTAATTTATTCATCACCGAAAATTATTCACTCAACAAAAGTATGAGCACAAACCGGATACTTAGATTGAATAACGGAAATTTTACCGTTATTGGAGATGGATTAAACGGCTCAGCGCGAGTTCTCACAAATTTCTCAAGTTGGCATTGGGAAAGGATGTATTAATGGTTTACAAGTCAATGATTTTTCAATCTGATGATAGACAAATTTGTCCAGACGGATTGGAGTTTATTGTCACTTAGTTTCTTCAATTGGATGTATCCGAATAAAGCAGGCGCTTCGCCATCAATCGTTGCCTGAATTGTTCCTGAAGTGTCCGACTTTGCTATTGTGGTTTTTCCATTCGATAAGATTCGGACCGCTGTGTGAGGAACAGACTTTCCGTTTTCAAGAAGTTGTACTTGAACGCTTGCCTGATTTTTTGTCTTCTTCCACGAAAGAAGAACTAACTCAATCGGTAATCCGACAACTGTATCTTTTGGTTCGTTATCTCCGGTCGTGATGATTGATTTCAAATGCCGGCTGTATGCTTCTGAAAATTCTTTAACTCCGGGTGTAATAAATTTCGTCGCTTCTTCTTTTGACAGCCCGATTTCTTCTGTGATATATTCAAAAGCAATCTTTTCGTCATAGGTAACCTCCCGCTGTTTTATACTTGCACTTGCAATGCATGACGAAACAACCGGAACGATACCGAGAATTGTTGAGTCGGAACGGTCGCTAACGAGAGGAAGTGTTTTCATTTCAAAAAGATACGCGCTTGGTTGTAAAAACCGTGTATGGTCTTTAATTGCGTCACCTTTCGGAAAATGTTCTCCGACAAGCGGGAGAACAAGGATTTTCGTTTTCGTCGAATCTAACTTTGCTGAAAGCCATGCATCGTGAGCGACCGCGAATTCAAGGCACAGAAAGATTGTCAGGAGAAAAAATAAGAACGTGTGTTTCATAAAAGAACCTTTGATAAAATTGTGCATAAACATAGGTGAACGGAAGTTCATTTGCAAGTTCTGAACAGAACTCAAAACATTCCGCGCAATGCAAACATTCCGACCATCATTGTTACCATAACAACGCCGCCGATGATATACATTGGTGAAGAACTTCCTGAACCGTGCATTCCGCCAGAATGATTATCATGCGCGCCGCCTGTGACTTCGCGTGTAGTTTCGATAGTAATTGGTTGCTGCGGCGTCCGACCTTGAATACTTCGCACTTGAATGTGGATTGAATATTCATCTGCATGAGAAGGGGTGAACGAAATGGCGTACATCCCGCGTTCTTTTTCTGTTGCGATGTATTCATTCCCTTCGTGTTGATGACTTTCGGAATCCTCTTTTCCTTTCGGCGTGAAATGACAGACAACTTCAGCATTCGACAATGGTGAAGAAGTTTCTGTATCAAATAATTTTACCGAAACTACAACTTCCTTTTCCATTTCAAAAGGAGGGATGGTTGCAATTGCCTTGATGGTTCCAACAGTAACTTCTTTCTCCAAGACAATCATTGTCTTTGATTGAGATTCTCCGTGACTGCCCATCATCATCGTGTGCATACAGCCGGAAAATAAAACTGCTGTTATTAATAATAAAATGGTTTTCATAATGTTTCCTTGTAATAGTTTTCAGTTGTGAGAATTAGTTGATAGGCGCCGCTGATTCGAGCCGCAACGTGCCGCGAAAACAACCCTGAACCAGAGCGCCTATCAAATTATTTATTTTCCATGATGGCTATCGTGGCCACCATCGGCTTGTGTTGTATCCATCGTGCGGAAGTGATACATCATGTCGTTACTCGTCATTCCCGTGCCGTGGTTGTTCATCATTCCCATGTTTCCCATTCGACTTTGCATCATCTGCATCATCTCCTGTCCCATGTGAATCATGTATTGCATATTCGGCATCATCATCGAGTCGGGAGTGAATGTGCATTGCGTGCTATCTCCATTCCATGTAAATCTTCCCAGAGAATTATGTTGATTCATAAGATGATTCATTTTCATCGAGTCCATCATTGCCATGTTCATATCACCATGTGCCATCATGTTATTGACAGGACAAAGCGAATCTGCCATAGCAAATTGACTGACGAGATGAATATTTCGTTCGGTCGTTTTTTTATCAACCGGTTTGATAAATGTGAACGTAATTGATTCATCAAGCCGGACATTTGTTGCACCGTCGGTCGGTGCAATCGTCAAAGAACTAATTGGTTGATTATTCATAGTTGTCATCGAATCATCGTTGGAACAACCAACGAGAATCATTACAACTATCAAAGCGAGGATTAAAAAATTGAGTTTCATTATGTTTCTTTCCTTAATTTTGATATTTGTGAATTAGAGATATTTCAAAAAGAACAAACAGTGAATGAATCATATCGTTTTCCTTTCTATATGCTAGTTGAAGCGTGGATTATTCTTTCACGACCAACACACCTTCAATCATGTTCATCGGACAGGCGAAGGTAAATGAACCTGATGCCGCCGGAGTGAACTCGACTGAAGTGAGTTCGTACGGTTCCAATACCTGTTTGATGTGGAAATCCTTAAAGACAACTGTTCCCGTACAACTTTCTTCTTGTAAGTCAAAGTTCAATCTCAAGGGAATGTTTTTCTTGACGACAAGCGTACTTGGCTGATAACCATCCTTAATGACGATCGTCGCTTCTTGAATTCCATCATCATTGATGAACGCAAATCCTTTCGAAGACAGTGACTGTTGTTGATTCGAATGTTGCTCGTGTGAAGAAGTCTTTTTCTGTTGATGACTTCCGGAGCTATGCATACCGCATTGAGCGACTGCAAAGGTGTTACCCATAAAAAGAACAATGAGAATGATGATTGGGAAATATTTCATGGTTGTATCTTCCGATAGTTTTTATGGTTAGTTATTTATTAGTGTTCACAAATGGATATTTTGATTTCTTTTCAATGACTACCAACCTCGAATTGTATGAACAATTGGTTGTTAAACGTCGAGTATGTCGTTATTGGAGTATTGTACCCAACGCCAACGAATCCTCCGGAAAATATTCTGACTTTTACCGATGGCATGAAAAGAACTTCGGGCTGTACAGTATTCCCGATTGTTATTTTTGTATCAAGGAGACCGAAGATGTTGGGAGATAGCCGAACCACAGTCCCGCTTTCAGCGATATAATGTTTGGCTGTTAAATCATAGTGGAGGATAATATCATTGTTGATGAAATCGCTCACGGTGACACGACCTGACAATCCCGCTAAGTAAGAAAGCCCATGATGTTCATCTCCATTTTTCTTACCCGTGGGAATGCCCAAAATGCCGATGAACGAAATTCCTTGAAGTTTTGATTCATCTTGCCAAAGACTCAACATGCCAATGAGTTCCGTGAGTGGCGTCGTGCGAATTCCAAGGCTTCGGAGATGGAGTCCGCCGACATCCGACAATCCATAACTAAAATGACCACTGATATCAATTTCAGAATTGCCGTCTCTATTTTGCTGACGGAACATATTGGCGCGTGCGTTGAAACTACCTACAGGGTCAAGTATCCCCATCGTTGCGTTCATAGGGTGGGGCAATTCAGGACGATGGGAATCATCCTGCGCTGACACACCATTAACGAAAAGCAAGAGTGCCACGGCTTGCAGAGAAATAGAAAAAAATATTTGCTTGTAGAATTTCATAGTAAACTCATAATTGTTGTAAGAAACTTAAATTGATGAGACTTCAATGTTTATGCTTTTTGTACGACGTTTTCACATCGGCGGGTTTGATGTTTTTATCTACGCCATCGCCACGCTGCCAACCGCCATAGCATTCGTTACAGACGGCTTTGCCTTCTTTAAGATTTTTATAGCAACTGCAACTTTCATGTTCAATCAAACAAGAGTTGCATGGTTCATCAATGCAGCAAGAGTATTTTCCTTGTTGCATCAATTCGTCTTTTGCTTCTTTTAAGAGTGAAGTCGCCTTGTCCACTTTATCTTTGGCTGAGTTTTGCTTCGATGCTTTAACTTTCTCAAGGTTCATCCCGCACTTTGGACATTTCCCCGGTTTATCCGATTTCACTTCAGGATGCATCGGACACGTGTATGTTTCTTTTGTCATTGATTGTGATTGCTTTTCTTTCTGATGGTTGTCATATCCTTGTGCAACAAGAACACTTACAGAAAGAAAAAGCGTAATAAGAATTGAGAGAATTAAAATAGAGCGTTTCATGGAAATCTCCAATGATAGTGATTGAATATTTGAATTAATGAATTGTAAAATATGTTTTATTACTTTTTGTATAACCAGGCTGCACCAAATTATTAGACAAAATTTAAAGGAACTTCAATAATTACTCCTTGCTTTAAGTAAGCATCCATCTCTGGAGAAATAAGATTCTCTTGAACAGCACGGATAATATTCCAGGGCAGCACAATTTCCAGGGGCATCGCTTTCATCATGAGGAGATTTTCTAATTCCCATTTATCGTGTTCTCTTCGTCTCCAATAATGAATACCTTCCTTTGATTTTGAGAGGTAACGATAAACAGGGTTAACGATGAGTTTCCCATTTGTACCAGAAGCAAGAAGGTCACATGGAAGTTGATGTTTCATTTGAATTTCCTCTGGCTGTGAAAATTTTGTACCCATTATAGTGTACTCAGAATATTTATTTGAAGAAATCATAATTGTTCCTCTGTATTTTTGGTGATATAGACACCTGAAAATAAATTATCATACATAACATGCTCATCTATAAGTTCTGCCCGCATATCACATTTTTTTAATATGTTTTCGATCTCCTTGGGATGGAAAAAATCACCACGAAAATTCTGAGAGGCATAATCCCGATAAAGTGGATTATGATTATGGGCAAGAATTGCAATACCGTTCTTGTTCAACATTCTTGCAATTTCTGAACATAAAATCTCTTTGTTCGAGACATACTGAATTGCATCGCAACTGAAAACAACGTCAAGCATTTCATTTGAAAATGGAAACTCAGTACCGGCATCTGAACAGATGAAGTTTGCATTAGGGACGAAATATTTTTTTGCAAGATACAATCCGGCGAACTCCAGATTTTGACAGATAATCGAATTTTCCGAGATGCGCTTACTTATTACATACGAAAATATTCCCATCCCACAACCAATATCAAGGACAATCCCCGTGTTAGGTTTAATAATATTTAGCAATGGGAGTGTTGTCCAGTAACTTGTCGCACTGAAACGGTGCTTTAGATACGTTGTCCAAAATACTTGTATTCTCAATTTAGAAGCAATATCGAGTAACTTATAGAGTGGGAAATTTATCCGCGACTTCGAGAAAGTAACTAAGCATAATAAGTAACCAATGAATCTATAACCGGTACTTGTTTTTGCGGCTGTTGCAAGAAGTAACTTATTCAAGTCTGGTTTGTAGTCGAAACTATATTGCAGCGCTTTCCAAAGTTTTTTCTCTTCAATTTTATTCATTATGGTCTGTGTGTGTGTATCCCTTTTGAACAGAAGAATTCCATCAACTATTGGATAGTTTGAACAATGACATTGAATAATTCCGTACAATATTTCCTTCGAGTTAACCTCAACAACCTTTTTTATTGAAAACTGTTGGTTACAAGAAGGACAAAACAGAAATTCAAGGAAATCTTTTGTCATAAGCCGGTCTTTCTTGATAGTTCCATGATTTTATAAGAGCAAAATACGTTGATAGTATGGTGATGAGTTGTGTTACTTTATTCTTTTACTACAAGCAATCCTTCGATCATATTCATTGGACAACTGAACGTAAACGAACCTGACACCGATGGTGTGAATTCTATAGAAGTAAGTTCGTACGGCTCAAGTCCCTGCTTGATGTGAACGTTCTTGAGCACAACCGTGTCTGTGCAGGTTTCTTCCTGCATATCGAAGTTCAGTTTCAAGGGAATGTTTTTCTTCACAACAAGCGTGCTTGGTTGGTACCCATTTTTGATGACGATGGTTGCTTCTTGGATGCCATCATCATTGATGAAGGTGTACCCTTTTGATGAAACTGTTGCTTTGTGTTCTTCGTGCGAAGAAGATTGGCTTTGTCCATGTTTATGTGAACTTCCGCCGCCCATCATACCGCATTGAGAATTTGCAACCGTAACAATGAAGAACAGAGTAACGGTGATGAGGAATATGGAGTATGTTTTCATTGTGTTATTCCTTGCATATGTTATTAGTTTATTGGTTATTTGTCTTAAATTTGCCATATCATGATTTAATAGCTTTATACAATGAAAGTGTTCCGAATACTGTCATATAACTGTTGACTTCCTGAACATCAGTAAACCCGGCTTGAACAAAGAATTGTGGTAATAAACCTTTCACATTGTCCTGCGTATTTTGATAGCCATCAAGGACTTGAACAGGAAAGAAGGCGATTCGGAAAAGAGCATTTGATGCTTTTCCCCAGTCAGCAACATGTAATTCTCCACCAGGTTTTAGAACACGAAATATCTCTGCCAATGCTCGAATTTTTTCTTCTCGAATCAGATGGTGAAAGAAAAGACTAGAAAGCACACGGTCAAAGTAATGTACTGGATAAGGGATAGCATCGCTTGTTCCTTCCACGAGATCGACGTTCAATCCAGCATTGGCAATTTTGCTCTTAGCAATGCTGAGAACATTTCTATCCGCATCTAATCCAACAACCTCTATATCTGGATGAACTTTCTTAAGAAGGATCGATAAGGTGGCAGTTCCGCATCCAAGGTCAAGGACGCGATGAGTTGGCTGCATCGCAGCTTGTTCTATAAGCTGGCGCTTGAACGTTATCTCACGCATAGCAATATTCATCAAAGGATCAAACAACGGCGTGAGCCAATGGAATTTCAATGCTGGAATGTAATGACTCTGTTGCTTCATCTTAGTAGCCGTGCTTCTTGTAGCTTGTTTTGATATTTGAGGGCTTTATCTCTTTATCTGTACCATTACCTCGTTGCCAGCCAGCATAACACTCATTGCAAACAGATTTTCCTTCTTTCAGATTTTTATAACAACTGCAACTTTGATGTTCAATCAAACAAGAGTTGCACGGTTCAT
Organism: Ignavibacteriota bacterium; assembly: GCA_016212665.1. Lineage (NCBI taxonomy): Bacteria > Pseudomonadati > Ignavibacteriota > Ignavibacteriota bacterium. Next base: position 23,581 of record JACREZ010000026.1, on the reverse strand, counting down.
CAATGCAGCAAGAGTATTTTCCTTGTTGCATCAATTCATCTTTTGCTTCTTTTAGGAGTGATGTAGCTTTGTTTACTTTATCTTTGACTGCACTTTGTTTTTGCGTTGCAACTTTCTCAAGGTTCATCCCGCACTTTGGACATTTTCCCGGTTTATCCGATTTCACTTCAGGATGCATCGGACACGAGTATGTCTCCTTAGTTTGTGACTGAGACTGTGTTGTTTTTTGATGTTCATGTCCCTGAGCAACAAGAACACTCAAAGAAAAAAGGAGTGTGATAAGAATTGCGAGGAATAATTTTAAGGTTGTCATAGGGTTTCCTTGATAAATAGGTTGTGAGAAATTTTTTTAATTTTGAATTTTTCATTTTGCATTGATTACTTCATCCATCCTGCCATTTTAGAAAGTTCAAGATTACCTTTCTTCAGATTATGTTCTTTCATGAAACTGAACAGAATGGGTGTTACAACGAGAACGTGAATTGTTGATGTAATAAGACCGCCGATCATCGGAGCGGCGAGCGGTTGCATGACATCTGCGCCGACCCCGGTACTCCACATGATCGGGATGAGTCCGATGAGACTCGTTCCGACAGTCATAATTTTAGGACGCAAGCGCATGACCGAACCTTCAATCGTCGCGTCAGTGATGTCTTGCATCGTAATAGCGCCACGCTTTCCTTGCTGATGTGCAATGAGTTTTCTGTCTAACGCTTCATGCAGATAGACCACCATGACGACACCTGTTTCTACCGCAAGGCCGTAGAGAGCGATGAAACCCACCCACACGGCAACGGAGAAGTTGTATCCTAAGAAATATATCAGATACACACCGCCAATGAGTGCGAACGGAACAGAAAGCATCACGACAAACGCTTCCAGATAATCTTTCGTTGTGAAATAGAGCATGACAAAAATAAGGAGGAACACAATTGGCATCATGATTTGAAGCCGCGCTTTTGCCCTGATTTGGTTTTCCCATTGACCGCTCCATTGAAGTGTGTATCCTTGTGGAAGTTTGAGTTCTTTTTCCAAAACTTCCTTTGCTTCACCGACGAAACTTCCCATGTCTCGGCCTCGGACATTGAGAAACACGATAGAACGAAGTTGTGCATTCTCACTTGAAATCATCGGAGGACCGGGGACGATTTCTATGGTTGCTAATTGAGCGAGAGGAATGTACCCTCGATTTGAGATTTCGGATTTCGGATTGCCAATTGCGGATTGATTATTGGATACTCCATTACTCCGTTTCTCCATTTCTCCATTTTTTCCGCCATTCATTCCTCCATTTTGTTCACCGTTCATTCCTGAAGAGGCGGATTGCATCGGTGATGAATTCATTTGTCCTGATGAAGATGTGTTGACAGGAACGAGGAGATTCTTGAGCGCTTCAATATTGTCCCGGTATTCACGTTCGTAGCGAACACGAATGGGAAAACGTTGGCGTCCTTCGATGACGACACCGAGATTTTGTCCGCCGATTGCAGTTTCGATTATATCTTGTACATCACCGACATTGATTCCATAGCGGGCAACTGCTTTCCGGTCAATTTTTATGTCGAGGAAGTAACCGCCTTGGGTTCGTTCTGCGTACAAATCAGCCGCGCCGGGGACTTTTCTCACAATTTGTTCTGCCTGAATTGCTAATCGTTCGAGTGTGTCCAAATCTTTCCCGAAGATTTTAATTCCAAGGTCAGTTCGTACACCGGTCGAAAGCATGTTGATGCGATTGATGATTGGCTGTGTCCAACCGTTTCGAACGCCGGGGAATTGTAGTTTGGAATCAAGTTCAGCAATAATGTCGTCCTTGGTAATTCCTTCCCGCCACTCAGATTTTGGTTTGAGAAGGATGATGGATTCAATCATGCTGACAGGCGCGGGGTCGGTTGAAGTTTCCGCTTTTCCGACTTTCCCTAACACCTGTTCTACTTCAGGAACAGATTTGATAATTGCATCCTGCACTTGCAGAATGCGATTCACTTCTGTGATTGATGCAGAGGGAAGTGTGACAGGCATGAACAGTAAACTTCCTTCATCAAGCGGCGGCATAAATTCAGAGCCGATGCTGATTATCATTGGAATGGTAATCAGAAGCGCAATGACATTAATCGCAATGGTTATCGCGCGATGTTTAAGTACCCAATGAATGACCGGTGCATAAATCCAGTTGAGAAAACGTGTGATTGGATTTTTATTCTCACTGCGAAATTTCCCGCGCGTCAGCATGGTCATCAACATCGGAACAAGTGTGATGGCAATAATCGCGGAACCGGCAAGCACAAATGTTTTTGTAAACGCCAAAGGTCGGAACAATTTTCCTTCTTGTCCCTCTAACAAAAAAACAGGGAGGAAGGAGACAACCATAATTGCAACGGAGAAGAAAATCGCCGGACCAACTTGCTTTGCTGAAACTATAGAGATTTCAATGTACTCTTGTTTCGTCAGTTCACCTTTTTCTTCTTGCGCACGGGCTACGTTCCGGTACGCATTTTCTACCAGCACGATGGAGGCATCAACAATGACGCCGATGGCAATAGCTATTCCTCCCAGCGACATGATGTTGGAAGTGATACCGAAAATTTTCATGCAAATAAATGCAATCAAAACGGCAATGGGGATTTCGATGATGACACGTATGACACTTCGTACATGAAGGAGAAAAATGAGAACGACAAGACCAACAACAATTGCTTCTTCAATGAGAGCGCTTTTTAAGGTTTCGATTGAAGCAAGGATGAGGTCACTCCGGTCGTATGCCGGTTTGATTTCTACTCCTTCAGGAAGTCCGGGTGAAATTTCTTTGATGCGTTCTTTGATTCTGTCTATCACGGCTTTTGCATTTTCTTCGTACCGCATGACAACAATTCCACCGACTGCTTGTCCTTTTCCATCTTTCTCGATGGAACCACGACGAATATCCGGTCCGATTTGTACGGTACCAATGTTGCTGATATAAATCGGCACTCCGTTCGAGCCGGTTCCAACCACAATGTTTTCTATATCCCAAACAGATTGAATGTACCCTTGTCCGCGCACGAAATATTCCGCGTCGGAAATTTCAAGAAGTTTTCCACCAACATCATTATTCGAACGCATCACTGCGGTTTGAATATCGTTGAGCGAGACGCTATATGCTTTCATCTTATTCGGGTCAACATCAACCTGATACTGACGGACGTAGCCGCCAATGCTTGCAACTTCTGCAACGCCCTGAACTCCTTGCAGATTCAATTTCACGTACCAATCCTGAATTGCGCGGAGTGTTCCCAAATCTTGTTTGCCTTCAAGCGTGTACCAGAAGACATGGCCAACTCCTGTTCCATCGGGACCGAGTTGCATCTTCGCTCCGGGTGGCAAAGCGGATTGTACTGTGGAAAGTTTTTCTAACACGCGACTTCTTGCCCAATACAAATCTGTTCGTTCATCAAATATGATATAGATGAAGGACATGCCGAACATGGATTGCGCGCGAATCGCATGCACTTCCGGAACGCCTTGAAGTGCGGTGACGAGTGGAAATGTGACTTGGTCTTCAATAAGTTTGGGCGACCGTCCCATCCATTCTGTAAAAACGATTACTTGATTCTCAGATAAATCAGGAATCGCGTCAAGAGGCGTGTTAGCAACAGCCCAAATTCCCCAGCCAATTATTATCAAATAAAATAAGATGACGATGAACTTATTGCGTGCGCAGTAGTCTATTATTCTTTCAATCATAACAACATCCTTTAATTTTCTTGGTGAACAATAAGTTTGCCTTCGACCATATCCATGCCGCAGGTAAAGCGAAATTCCCCGGCTTCTTGAGGAGTAATCTCTATAAGGGTGGTTTGATGCGAAGGAAGTTTTTTCCGAATGTTAAAATCTTCAAACACGACTTCGTCGGTGCATTTCGATTCATCGTGTCGTTCAAATGCGATTGTCAACTTCTTTCCTCGCTTTGCATGGATAATATTTGGAGTATAGTTTCCATCAACTATAATTCTTGCATCACTTTGCATTTGATGTCCTTCGTGTTCGTCACCGGACTTTTGCTGTTCTTCTTCAGTCTCTTTTTTCGTTCCATCGTGTTGATGTCCGCCTGAAGAGCCACCAGGTTGCTGAAGTTGACTTTCCGATTCAAGCAAATATCCTCCTGAAGTAACCACGATATCTTCTTCTTTGAGCCCAGAAAGAACTTCAATGTACGAACCGCTGCTGATTCCAAGTTCAACTTCACGCGGCTCGAAGAAATTTTCCTGAACTTCAACCCAAACAACATTCCGTTTTCCTGTGTACAACACTGCCGTTGCAGGAACAACAAGCGCTGACGACGAAGGAACATGAATCTGTGCCTTTACATACATCTGAGGTTTCAATTTTCCGTTTGGATTGTCAAACTCTGTTCGCACACGCACGGTTCGTGTTTCATTGTTGATGACCGGGTCAATGAAAGTAACTTTGCCTTTGAACGTTTCGTTGGGATATGTTTCTGTTGTGATTTGGACAGGATGATTTATCAAAATAAAGCGAATATCCTTTTCATACACATCAAGGTAAATCCACACGTTCGAGAGGTCGGCGAGTTTATACAGTGACATTCCCTCATCAACATACTGTCCTTCCTGAATTTCTTTCGAAAGAACTGTGCCGGAAATAGGGGAGAAATATGTCATCGTTGATTGTGTTTGTCGTGTTTGTTCGATGGCAGCGATTTGTTGTTCCGTCATCCCGAAGTGGATACGCAATCTGTCCCGTGAAGCATTCAGCATCAAAGATTGATTTGTGCCGGAGAAAAGCGAATCGCCCAGAGAATTCAAAGCGATAATAAATTCTCGCTGGGCAGAAACTAAATCCGGGCTGTACAAATCAAACAGCGGCTGACCTTGTTTAACTTTTTCGCCTGTGAAATTGGCGTAGAGTTTTTCGATGCGTCCTCTGAAACGGGCAGTGACAGTCGTTTGTAATGGCTCGGCAAAATCAACAACTCCGACTGCAGATATTTCTTTGTTGATGTCTTGCCGTGTTACGGATGTTGTTGAAACATTAGCAATTACTCGCTGTGATGCCGAAAGACTTACATGCTGTAAATTCTTCATTTCTTCTTCGGATGCATCTTGCATTTTTGATTTTTTCACCAATGCCATTCCACAAACGGGGCAAGCGCCCGGTCGGTCAGAAATTACGGACGGGTGCATCGGGCAGGTGTAGTATTCTTTCTCCTGTGATTGAGTTTCTGAGTCGGATTTTTTCTCTGAGGAGAAATAATTTGAATAGACTAACAGAACGAGTGTTCCAAGTATAATAATTGAGCTAATGACAAAAATCTTTTTCATTGTCCATTTCCTTGAGTGAGTTGAGAATCAGTGTAATATGACTTGCCGATGACTCGTTCGAGTTCGGCAACGTTTTGCTCGAATTGCATTCGAAGCATGAAGTACTCCATGCGTAAATCAGTTAATGTTCTGAACGCATCGATGAGCATGAGAAAATCTGTTTGTGAACTTTGGTACGATGTGAGACTCGCTTGCAACGATTGTTCCGCTTGAGGGATAATCGTCGTTGCATAATTGTTGATTTGTCTTCTTCCGCTTGAGATTCGATAGTACAAATCTCTCACCGATGAGATGACCATATTTTTCGATGATAAATATCCTGCCTCCGCTTTTTTGATTCCAAGATTCGCCTCTTCGATTTTGGAGTCCGTCCTTGTGATTGTCCAAGGAACGAACGGCAAAGTAATTCCTGCCGAGATACTCCATCCATCAAACTGTGTCATTGGTGAATAGACTTTTTCGAGACTCACATTGAAGTCGGGGTAATATTCAAGTTTTGCCATTTTTAACATTTTTTGATTTTCACTTATCATGAGCGAATCGTGAATCAACATTGGACGATTTGAAAGGGCATACTGTTCGAGGGAATCAAGCGTTGTATCGAATGCAACAATTTCGGATATGAAAGCATAGCCAAGCGTATCTTCCTGTTGACGATTCAGGAACGCCATCAACATTGCCTTCATGCTCAGTTCTTTAGCGCGCAAATCAATAAGTTGGTTTTGCATTTTTGTTATCTCTACCTGCGATTTCAAAACCTCTTGAAGAGTAGCGTTTCCAACACTATACTTTGTTTGCGCAATTGAAAGGAATTGATTCATCAGACGGATATTTTCGTTCATCAAAAATATTGCCTGTTGAACGTACCACAATTCAAAGTAAACCGACTTCACATTTGCAATGATGCTATTTATTTTTTCTAAATGTCCATGGTGCGAATGTTCTGCCTGGATTTCGGCAATCGTTCGCTCGGTTGAAAGTTTAGTTGGATAATCAAACATCTGAGAGAGTTTGATTCGGGAAAACATTTGCTCGCCAAAACGAATGCCGGGAAATTCATCGTGCATATATTCAAGCATCGGATTTGGCAAGGTTCCTGACTGAGGAACTTTGGCAATAATCATATCCCAATCATATTGCATTGATTGAATTTCCTGATTGGAAACCAATGCTTCTATGATTATTGATTCCAGGTCAAGAAAATTTGATTCGGGTATAACAATGGTATCCGTTTGACTCGATGCAAATACTGAACAAAAAAACAAAAGAGAAATTACAAAAAAGTATTTCATACTTTTCCTTTTTAAATGAAAATGTTAAAAAATAAAATGATTGCTTTTTCAAATTGATTGAAAAAGCCGGACGGTTGTAGTTATACAAACTCAACCGGGTTGAAGGAGTGTTTCTTTGTTAAATAAGAAGCGAAGATGTGAAGACGGGAATGTCTGTCACAGGTGGAGAGGAGGAGGAAGTAAAAGATGAAACAAAATACAAGGAATTGGAATTACTGAAATCAATCAGAACCTGAAAAAAACTAAAAGAAAAATAGTTCGATAATTCAAAATCAAATTTTACCTTCAGATATTCTGTTTTATTCGGTTTAGCGACGATTGCAAATTTACAGCACGATGTATCTTTCGAACTTTTTATTTTCAGTCCACCGGATGAAACATCAGCACAACACGCGAGTTTGGCTTTATTATTTGCTATCATCGGACATGCAGAAATGACGACGGGAATTCCGACATTATAAATGCAGAAAACCAAAGCAAGAATAAATGCAGTCCTTTTATATTTCAAACTGAAATTCATTCTCTAATAACCGAATGTGTTTGTAAAAAATTCCATGTTCATTTTTCGTAGGAAAAAAGTAAGTTATTTTTTCTGAAAATCAAAACTTCAGAAATGCCTGAAAAATAGAAATTTTGTAGGTTTTTCGATTAGTACAGAGTTTTTTTTCCTTCAAAACGTTGTCATTTAGAGGGATATAGTAACTTGCTTAAAGAAAAACTTGACAAATATTTTTTTTTTTATTATACTTTGCCCAGAATTTTTAAAGATAACATAATTCATAATTAACTAAATTACTCATAATCGGAGTTATTCAAAATGAAAAAAGTTACACTAGTTTTATTAACAGTCGTTTTTGCCGCAAGTTTAGGCTTCGCTGGCGAACCAAAAACAAAGATGGGAGACGAAGCTCTTCTGTTTTCGTTTAGTGGTTTAGCCAATCTCGCAGTCGGAAACTATGGCAATCAGTATGGAATTGGTGCAAAGTACTATTTCCAAGACGATATGGCTTTTCGTGGTTCGCTCGGATTTAATTTGAGCACAACTACAAAGAAAGATCCTACGACACAAAACCGTCCAGATGACAAAACCACAGAAATGAGTTTTTCAATCATGCCTGGAATTCAATATAATATGGCAACCAATGGTTCGGTTGTTGCTTATGTTGGTGCGCAAGCGTCATTTTCAGCTTGGAACAAAACTCAAGATAACGCAGGTTTTGCAAATGGTCAAAAAGATGTTTCATCAACAACAAGTTTTGGTGTTGGTGGTTTTGCAGGATTTGAATGGTTTGCTTGGGACAATATCAGTTTAGGTGGTGAATATAACCTAATGCTGAATATTGGTTCAGGTAGCGATGAAAATACACCTGCTGGTGGTACGGCAGTTAAAACTGATAGACCCTCAACAATGGGCTTCGGTTTCGGTTCATCCGGCGCTTTAACGGCAGCTGTTTATTTCTAATTTCTTAGATATGTAACTTAAGGCGTCTTGCAAAACAGGACGCCTTTTTTATTTCTTCCATTTTCTAAAAAGAAGTATCTCTTGGCAAGGCAATCACATTTCATTGACTCATTAAAAACTGCATATCATTGTTTCCCCGGCGGGGTTTTCATTTTTCAAAACGGAAAACCGGTTTATGCAAATATTGGTGCAGTAAAAATATTTGAATTTGATTCAGTGGAGGAGATACTTGGGACGAACTTCAAACTTCTTCTTTCAACTGATTCACATAAGCAATTTCAAAAGGAATTGAGGGAGTTGTTTGATGAGAAAGCAATTTCCTTCGACTTGAACGGAAAGAAGAAATCGGGTGAACTCTTCGATCTCAAATGTACAATTTCTCCGATTGAAGTTGAACGGACTAAACTCCAGGTAATACTTGTTGAAGATATTACGGAAGAAAAAAGGTCGCTTGAAAAAATTCGTTCCTCTGCTGAATTATTTGAATCGTTTTTTCAACAAAGCCCGGAGGCGTTGGTTGTTGTTCAGGCGGGAAAAATTTCTATTTCAAATCAGGCATTTCAAAAGTTTTTCCTTATTGCAGATGGAACAGACCTACACTCAACAGAAATTTCAGGTTTGATTGACCCTGAAAATCAACAAACTTTTCAAACGATTTGTAAAAAAATCCTTTCAGGGAAAAGTCAACAATCCGAATTGATTCATAAAGCATATCGGGGAGATGGCAGTTTCGTTGATGTAAAGACGACTGTCAACCTCATTCATATAGATAGGGAAAAGAGTTTATTGCTAAGTTTTCGGGATATCACTTCTGAAATCCAAGAGAAACAAGCATTAGATGCAAAAGCAAGCGAATGGTCTGTCATTGATGAACTTGTAACTTCGCTCGGAGAAATTTATGATTTGAAGCATCTCTTGAAATCGTTATCCGAAAAAGTTACTGAGGCAATTGGATTTTCTGTCTACGCGATTTATCTCACCGATTCAAAAAACGAGAACCTTGAATTGCAACAGAGCAGAGGTTTTGCATCGGGACTAACCGAAAAACTTACTTCACTTACGCTGGAAGAAGGCATCGGTGGTTTTCTACATAAAACACTTGAGCCCCATGTGGTAGAAATTGTGAAATATCCATCGTACTTGCCATTCCGTGCGACGTTTACTCATGCCGGTTTTTCAAAAATGTGTCTCGTTCCATTTGTGAATAAAGGAAAACTTCTCGGTGCATTATTACTTGCAACGAAGAATGAAAACGCAATCTCACCATCAATGCAACTCCTGAATTTACTGACGAAACATGGTGGCGAAGCGTTTGCCCGCGTATTAACGTTTGAGAAACTGAGAAAAACAGAAAAAGATTTTCGGCAGTCTATCGAAAGTACGACGAGCGTTCTCTACAAATTAGCCATGAATGGAACATTCATATCCTTTAACTCCGCTCTTGAACGGTTGACAGGACACGAACGAAAAGAATTTTTCAGAACTACTTCTCTCTGGCTCAGTCTTATTCATCCTGACGATAAAAAATTATTGCTTGAACGTCAAACCAAATTACCGGAATTGACGGAAGCGTACACAATAGAATACCGTGTTCGCCCTCGAGGGAAAGCACAGTATCGTTGGGTGAGAGATACCTTGTCGCCAGTAAAATCTGCCGATGGACAAATTGATTCGTTCGAAGGAACAATGGAAGATGTCTCGGACTATAAACAACTTCAAGTTGAAACAAAGAAAGTTGTAGAACAGAAACAAATCGAACAACAGAGTACTGAATCAACACAGATATTTCACAACATCATCAACACGATGGAAGACGTGTTGATACTCAGTAGCCTGGATGGAACTGTTCTACAAGTGAATCACGCATTTGAGAAAAAATTCGGTTATCGGTTGAATGAAGCAACAACATTAGAATTTCCTCAACCATGGTTAAGTGTTGACCAAACAGCGAAATATGTTTTGTGGATGTCTGAATTGAAAAAGGAAGGAACGCTTCACGATTTCGACATGCGTTGGAAAACCAAATCAGGTCTTTTATTTGACATGAGTATCAGTACGGCGTTTATAACGACTACAAAAAATGAACCGACTGCAATACTGACTGTCGCGCGCGATATCAGCGAACGAAAACTCCTTTCAAAAGAATTAGAAGAACGGAACGCCCAACTTGATTTGCTCAATCGCATTATAACGGCGGCAGAGGAATCAATGGACTTCGATGAAATTTTCGAGAAGATTGCCCGGGAATTGAAGAAAGTCATTTCGTTTGAAGATGTCGAAATTAGTCTTATCGCTGATGAAGAATATGTAGAAATGTTAGCATGTGAAGGCGTCACAGAATCGGCGAAAGGAGCTCTCATCCCGATTGAACAAACAATTACCCAGTTAACAATTCGGGGACATGAACCGGTCATCATTGCAGATATGACCGAAGATGAAGACTACGCCCGTTTGAATTCCTATTACTATGGAATTCGTTCGCAGATGTCTTTTCCAATCGTGTTGAAGGGGAGAATTCTTGGAACGCTCAACATTGGTAGCACCACACCGAATATGTATCGAGATGTTGAAACAAAAAGTTTACAATCGGTAGCGCAACAACTCGGTGTTATCATTGATAGAGTTCAACTTTTTAATAAAGTCAGTGAGGATTCGTGGTATATCAGCAACTTGCTTGATTCGATTGATAGTGTAGTCTATACTGTTGACAGAGAATTGAATATTCTTCAAGTCAATCGTGCGTGGAATGATTTCATTCGCGCGTATGAGAAAGATGTAGAAAATGAATATGAAGGAACAAACCTATTTGATGTTCTGCCCGATGAATCACTGAAGGCAATGTTACAAAAAGTTACCGAAGATTTGCTCGCCGGTTCGATTGAATTTTCTTCAGGGGAAATTGTACTGCGAAGTTTACATGGTGAACGGATGTATCAGGTGACTATCAATCCGCTCGTCATAGAAAAAGATATTTTCGGATTAGTCATTAGCCATACCGATATCACGGAATTACGTCAATCTGCTTCTGAACTCAAAAAACATTCGGAAAAATTATTAGCCTTAAATTCTATTGCGACAAAAATTCAGACGTCGCGAAGCATCGAAGAAATTCTGCACACAGCGGTACCGATGCTTCAGAAAACTACCGAGGCGGATGCAATTGCAGTCTATCTGAAAAGTGAAGAGACCGACGATTTGTTTCTTGCCGCTCATTCAGAAATAAGTGAATCGCTTCTCAATCAGATTCCGAATTTATCATTGAGAACATCTGCAACAGGGAATGTTGTTAAGACGCACCAATCATTATTCATTCAACAGAAAGCGTACGATGATTCACGAATCCTGAAGGAATTCAGAGCATTTTTCAGGTTAGCAGGGATTGAAGCGTTAGGAATTATTCCGTTAGTTTCCAGGGAGCGAGTATATGGTGCGATAGATATTGTCTATCGAACACGCGATGCCTTTACTGACCAACTCTGCCAGATTCTTGCTCTCGTGAGCAATCAGTTAGGAACGGCAATTGAAAATGTTCAACTCTACAATCAATTACAAAAGCAAGTCGAACAACTTTCCGTTCTGTACCGGATAAGTCAGCAATTGACTTCTACCCTGGAAATGGAACACATTTACGATATTATTGCACTCCATCTGCAACAATCATTTTCGTTTGAAACGTTGTCAATCGGATTGTTTGATGAAAAAACTCATGAACTTGTTTCATCGTTTGATGTTTCACAGAACGAAGGGAGAATGCAAATATTTTCTAAAGCGTCAGTAAGAAATACTCTTCTCGAAGGAACACCGGAACACGAAGTAATAGTAACAAAGCAATCGGTGTTGAATAGCGTTGGCAACCTGATACACATTCCGATGCTTTCAAAGGAAAAGATTTTCGGAATCATGTCGCTTTCGGTTTCTGAACAGGCGCATTTTTCTCAAACTCAAATTCGATTATTAGAGAATATTGCCAACCTTGTAGCAATAGCCTTAGAAAAAGCAAAACTGCATCAGGAGACAATTCAAAAATCGGCAGAAATTGAGAGGCGCAATAAAGAACTTGATGATTTTGCCTATGTTGTTTCGCATGATTTGAAAGAGCCTTTGATTAGCGTAGAAGGATTTTGTAATATTTTGCAGAGTGATTTCAGCAACAGCATTTCGGAAGAGGGGAAAGAATATCTTGACTCAATTGTTTCTGCTTCAGGAAGAATGAAGGGACTCATAGATGATTTGTTGATGCTTTCGCGAATCAGCAGACCCTCTGATGTTTTCAAGCCGGTTAATCTCGAAGAGGTAATAAATGAAGTAAAAGCGGATTTCGTTTATACACTCACTCAGAAAAATGCAATGCTCATTCTCGAAGACCCTATGCCGACTGTATTCGGAAATCGGTCTCATTTGAAAATCTTGTTTCAAAATTTGATTAGCAATGCACTGAAATTTAATGATAAAGAGCGTCCGACGGTCGAAATCGGATTTCTTAATGCAGAAAATAATTCTTATCTTTTTTTCGTCCGAGACAACGGTATTGGTATAGACAAGGATTACTATGAAAAAATCTTTGTCATTTTTCAACGATTGCATCCACGAGAACAATACGAGGGCTCAGGTGCGGGACTTGCGATTGTGAAAAAAATAATTGAAATGCACAAAGGTACAATTTGGGTAGAATCAATACCGGGGCAGGGCACGACCTTTTATTTTACGTTGACGAAATAATGTTTTTTACACAGACAGAATGATTTCATGAAAGATAATAAAACCATAATACTCCTTGTTGAAGATAACAAAGATTTTGCAAAACTTTTAGATGTTTATCTCCAACGGTACGAAAAAGATTTGTTTACAATTATCTGGAAAGAAAATTATACTTCGGCACTTCATGAAATTGAAACCAATCCCAATCTTGATGTAATTCTTATGGATTATTTTTTACCCGGGAAAAACGGATTGGAAATTACTCAAGAGTTACGTGAACGAAAAGTCAACCTTCCAATTGTGTTTCTCACGGTGAACAAAGACCTTGATGTCGCACTCAATGTGATGAAACTCGGTGTGGCGGAATATTTAATCAAAGATGATATTTCTTCTCCTGTGTTACCAAAGACGCTAATGAATGTAATCGAAAAACATAAATTAGAAGAACAACTTGCGCAGCAGGAAATAAGTCGCGAAAGACTGAACGCAATGAAGGAACTTCTTGCCAACGTAATAGATGATTTGGAACGTCCGTTGATTGAAATGCAGGGAATTATTACTGAATTAGGAATGAACATGCCCGAATCGCAACAGAATTACATTAAGATTATCAATGATACTGTCTTCCGTATTTCCGGGAAACTCGAAAAATTAAAGCAACTTAAGCAGGATAAAACTGTTAAGTACATCAAAGACATCAAGATGATTGATTTGTCCTGATGTACAAAACAAAAAATTAAAATCTTTAATCCGCAATCCACACTTCGCACTTCGCAATTCGAAATTTAAAATATGTCAAGAATCTATATAGAAGACCTTTCAAAACATGTCGGTGAAGAAATCACCATTCACGGTTGGTTATACAATAAGCGTTCGAGCGGGAAGATTCGCTTTCTCGTTGTGCGCGATGGAACAGGTATTCTCCAATGCGTGATGGTGAAACAAAATCTGTCGGAAGAAATATTCAACACGTTCGATGCTCTCACGCAAGAATCATCCTTCAGTGTTACGGGGAAAGTGAAGGCAGAGCCACGTTCTCCCGGCGGATTCGAGATGGAAGTATCGAACGTCAAAATCATTAGCGTAGCGAAAGAATATCCAATCACACCAAAAGAACATGGCGTAGAATTTCTCATGGATATTCGTCACCTATGGCTACGCTCATCGCGGCAACATGCAATCATGCGTGTGCGACATGAAATCATCAGAGCGATTCGTGAGTTCTTTGATAACCGCGGCTTTGTCCTGATGGATGCGCCTATCTTCACCCCTGCGGCGTGCGAAGGCACTTCGACATTATTTGCAACAGAGTATTTCGATTTGGGAAAAGCATTTCTCACGCAATCGGGACAGTTGTACGGCGAAGCGGGAGCGATGGCGTTCGGAAAAGTGTATGTGTTCGGTCCGACGTTCCGCGCGGAGAAATCGAAAACACGTCGCCACTTGACTGAGTTTTGGATGGTCGAGCCGGAAGTTGCTTTCAACGATTTGAACGACAATATGGAACTTGCAGAAGATTTCCTTGAACACATTGTTCAATCGGTGTTGAAGAATCGTCAAGCCGAATTAAAAGTATTGGAGCGAAACACAAAGTTTCTGGAGAACGTGAAAAAGCCGCTTCCAAAAATTTCGTATGATGAAGCGGTTGAAATTCTGAAAAAGAAAGGAAACGCGTTTGAGTATGGAAACGATTTCGGCGGCGGTGACGAGACAATTATCTCGGAAGAGTTCGACCGTCCGTTGATTGTCCATCGCTATCCATCGGAAGTAAAAGCATTTTACATGAAGCGCGACCCGCAAAATCCGAAACTCGCGCTTGCGATGGATGTTCTTGCACCGGAAGGGTATGGTGAAATCATCGGCGGGAGTCAGCGTGAAGATGATTACGATGCACTGCTTTCACGAATCAAGGAACACAACTTGCCGCAAGAAGCATTCGAGTGGTATTTAGATTTGCGCCGTTACGGTTCTGTTCCTCACGCTGGTTTCGGACTTGGAGTCGAGCGAACTGTTTCCTGGATTTGCGGTCTTGAACATGTGCGGGAGACAATTCCATTTCCGAGAATGATTTACAGGCTTACACCATAGTTGGTGAGTTGTTAGTGGTGAGTAGTGTTTGAGAATGATTTGGAATTACATTACTTTGTTCTTGAAAGGATGATTACTCGAATATTAGGAATAACAAACTATGAGCATTCAAATATCTGACGATCTAATGAGAAACCTTGGATTGAGTGAACAGGAACTGAGAATAGAATTAGCTATTTCATTGTTCCAACGAGACAAACTCACACTCGCTCAGGCAAGTACAATGGCAGAGATGCCTCAGTTGTTTTTTCAACGAGAACTTTCTAAGAGAAAAATACCACTGCATTACACTATAGAAGATTTGCAAACCGACTTAAATAATATCGGATTTGAGAAAGCACATTGATTGTTGTCAGAAATGCTTCATCTCTCAAACAGCAAAATGTATTTTTAATGAACACCTATGATTATTACAACAGAGAAGAAAGATCTGTTTGTGCTCACCTGTTTCGGTTACTCCATGAAAAACTTCAAGACAAATCTGCAAGCCCATTAGGTCAACTTCTTGAAAGACTATCTAATCGCAAATTGATTTTCAAAAACGGTAGTAGTTCATTGACTAATTTGCCGTTTGATAACATAGGAATTTATTTCGAGGCGGCAATTATTCGAGATGCTTACAGTAATGCAAAGCCGACCATTAATCTATTCATGGATGAGTTGACTAAACTATTAGTCAAACAGGAAGCAGCGACTGACTGTCGGTTGTTTTCACAACTCCCGAAACCATTAAACAACAGCAAGCTGACACATCCGAGACAAATAAGGCAAAAAGCTTCAGAGGAAGGTGTTTTCTTAAAGGAAGATGAAAGTAAAGTTTATGGAGCAATGCAAGGAATGTTCAATGCAAAACCTGATTTGGTTATTACTATTGACAATATTTTACTGGTATTTGAGGCAAAACTCACTGAGGAGTTTGATACAAAACAATTAGCTCGAACTTGGAATATTGCAGAAGTATGGTCGAAGTTGCTTTTTAATGATCTTGGATTTTCTCAACCACCAATATTTTCTGTGGTCAAATTAGGTGCTTCTAAATTCAACTCCGACATCAACTGGAAAGATATTTTTGAAATTGTTACTCTCACATATGACGAAAATGATAGAACAAGAATAGCAATCAACGCAGCAGTTGAATTGTTAAAACGAAAAGGGCTTGAATAGTAATTCTATAATGCTACAAGCCTCTCATCTCCGAAAAGAATACACCACCGTCTTAGCAGTTGATGACGTTTCGCTCAACGTCAACAGTGGAGAGATGTTCGGTTTGATTGGTCCCAACGGCGCGGGGAAAACTACAACCATCCGGATGATACTCAACATCATCACACCCGATTACGGTACAGTGTTGATTGACGGAAGAGCGTACGATGAATCAACGAGAAACATCGTCGGCTATCTTCCTGAAGAGCGGGGATTGTACAAGAAAAATAAAGTTCTCAACACCATCATCTACTTTGCAACGCTTCGAGGAATTTCTGTTCCTGAAGCAAAACGCCGAGCGCTTGATTGGTTGAAGCGATTCGACCTGCTCGATAAAGTGAACGCGAAGATTGAGGAACTTTCAAAAGGAAATCAGCAGAAAGTTCAGTTCATTAACTCTATTCTGCACGACCCGAAACTTGTCATTCTCGATGAGCCGTTTTCCGGTCTTGACCCGGTGAATCAAATTCTCCTCAAAGACATTCTCATGGAATTGAAAGATGCAGGAAAGGCAATCATTTTCTCGACGCACATGATGGAACAGGCGGAAAAGTTGTGCGAGAAAATTTGCCTCATCAACAAAGGAAGAATTGTGTTGGAAGGCGGCTTACAGGAAGTAAAACAACGCTTTGGGAAAAACTCAATTCATCTTGAATACGGCGGGGACGGTGCGTTCCTTTCTTCACTGCCGTACATCAAACAGGCAAATGTCTATGAGAATTACGCTGAGTTGGAGTTGGATGGACAAGAGTCAGTTCGTGAGTTGTTGATAGAGGTTTCCACAAAACTCACCGTCCGGAAATTTGAGTTTGTTGAACCATCATTAAATTCAATCTTCCTGAAAATGGTTGGTAACGGAATGAAGTCGGAGGTGAGAGCATGAACAAATCTTGGATGGTTGCGCGGTGGGAATACATCGAGAAAATAAAATCGAAAGCGTTTATTATTTCGCTTATTCTCACTCCGTTGTTGATGGTGGGGATGGGAGTTGTGCCGAGTTTACTTGCATTGAAAGAAGATTCTGACAGTCGAGTCATCGGCATCATTGACCAAAGCGGGCAACTTATCAACGAACTGAATGAATTGCTTGCTGAAAAATATACATTGAAGAATGGCAAACCGAACTATGTTCTTTTGCCAATTACGTTTTCAGGCGATATTGAATCATCCAAAAAGGAAGCCGACAGGATGATTATCAAAGAAGAAATTGAAGGATGCCTCATCATCGGAAGAAATATACTGACTGATACGTTGATTGAATATCGTTCACAAAACGTTGGCAATATTAAATTGACTGAGCGCATGAATCGCGCTGTTCGTGATATTGTAACAGAGAAAAAACTGAAAGCGGAAGGACTCGACCCGAATCTCATCAAGAAATTCTTCACACCGATTGAACTGAAAGGTATCAAACTTTCAAAAGACGGAAAAGAAGAAGAAGCCGGTTTTGAAAGTATTTTCTTCACGGCGTATGGCTTTATGATGATGATGTTTATTCTTGTGCTGACCTCCGGGCAGATGCTTGTGCGAAGTATGCTTGAAGAAAAATCAAACCGCGTTGTTGAAGTATTGATGTCCTCCTGTTCTCCGTCGGAACTGATGGCAGGAAAAATTATCGGACTGAGCGGACTTGGGCTGACACAAATCGTCTTGTGGGCAATATTCGGTGCGGTTCTCAGTCTCAAATTCGGTTCACTACCGATAACTCTTTCACATTCACTTCTGACCTTTGTGTATTTCATCCTCGGATATGTTTTTTATTCGGCGGTATTTGTTACACTTGGAGCGCCGATTTCCACTGAGCAGGAAGCACAACAGGTAACAAGTTATATTACCATGATTTTGATAATGCCCATCATGTTCGCATTTGCGGTCTTACAAAACCCGAACTCAATGTTGGCAAAAATTCTGTCATTCTTCCCGCTTACAACTCCGACGATGATGGCGCTTCGTATCCCGATTCAAACGCCGGATACGTGGGAACTCATAGTTACGATGATTATCATGGTATTGTCTTCAGTCGGTATGATGTGGATTGCAGGAAAGATTTTCCGGACAACAATTTTGCTGACGGGGAAACGACCGAGTCTTATGGAGTTGATTCAAATTGTACGCGCGAAGTAATATCTTTTTGATTTGAGAAAAATTTGGTATTTCATCTCGTTTCTATGTTCCCATTACCCACCTAATGTGGAATGTAGTAGCAAAGGCTTCCTCGTCCAACATCATCCTGTTCTCTTTTGTTTTTTCCATCGGAGGGGAGTACATTCAGGGTAGATGAAAGAACGAATTTATATTGATACGTCAGTCATTGGGGGATGTTTTGATAAAGAGTTCAAAGAAGATTCTCTCAGTTTTTTTGAGAGAATGAAGAAAAGGAAAACCTTAATTCTTATTTCTACCATATTGCAATTTGAATTGGAAGATGCCCCAAAAAGAGTGAAAGAATTTCTTGTTAGTCTCTCGAAAGATATCGTTGAATATGTCTCGCTTGATGATGAATCAAGCGCGCTTGCACAAGCATATCTGGACGAAGGCGCTGTTGCTTCAAAAAGTTTGTCTGATGCAAGGCATGTTGCAATTGCTACTGTAAACAGGGCTGATGTTGTTGTAAGTTGGAACTTTAAACATATTGTCAATGTCAATCGCATACATCTTTACAATGCGGTAAACTTAAAATTAGGTTATCCCATTATAGATATTCGAAGTCCGAAAGAAATCCTCTATGAATAATAAATCAATCAAAGCAGTCGAACTTAAGAGAGAATTACAAAAACGCGCTGAAAAAAAACTCGCAAAATATTCTGTTGAAGAACAGATTAATTTCTTGAATGAGAAATACAAGTTTGTATCAAAACAAAAAAAGCAATACGTGGTACCTGCCGCATAGTTTGCTTCATGGAGCGGTTATAGCTCCCTTGTTGATTTCTTTTTGAATGTGGAAAAATTTTGGTATTTTTGTGCCGCTTAAACTGATGCACTAATAAATGAGTTTTGAGACGGTATTCTTTTTTATAATTTCTGCCCTCGCTGTTGGCTCTGCCATCATGATGATTAGTCAGCGCAATCCAATCATGAGTGTCATGTATTTGATTGTCAACTTCTTTTGTCTTGCAATTCTCTATCTCTTCCTTCAAGCCCAATTCATTGCCATTATCCAGATACTTGTCTACGCAGGCGCCATCATGGTGCTGGTGTTGTTTGTTATCATGCTTTTGAATCTCGGAGATGAAGAACAACTGACAGAGAAAGTGAACTACAAACAAATTATTGCGCTGGTAGTTGCCGGAGTTGTGTTTTTTGAAATCATGCTCGCTATTGGGTACAGCACGGGACCTGATTGGTTTTTCAAATCGAACCAAGCCGCGCAAATCGGAACAGTGGAATCAATCGGGAAAGTATTGTTCTCGGAATTTTTATTGCCGTTTGAAATCACCTCGATGATTTTACTCGCGGCGATTGTCGGTGTCATCGTTCTTGCAAAAAGGAGACTCGACTAATGCCAATGCCTGAAATCGGGTTGAACTCGTATCTTGCGCTCAGCGCGATGCTGTTCACTATCGGAGTTATTGGCGTGTTGACTCGTCGCAATGTCATCATAGTATTTATGTGCATTGAATTGATGCTCAACTCCGTGAACCTGACGCTCGTTGCATTTTCCTCTTTTCTTGGAAATCCAACCGGACAAATTCTCGTCTTCTTCGTGATGGCAGTTGCCGCCGCAGAAGCCGCAGTCGGACTTGCAATCGTCATCGCATTGTTCCGAAACAAGCAAACGGTGAATATTGATGAAATCAATTTAATGAAATGGTGAACATGATTTCGGATTTCGGATTTCAGATTGCGGATTTAAATAATCACCACTCACCACTCACCACTCACGAATTACGAGACTGATGTACAATTTTGTTGGATACATAGTACTACTCCCGTTCATCGGCTTCCTCATCAATGGATTGTTCGGTAAGAAGTTGAACTCGGAGAAACTGAGCGGATGGATTGGAAGTCTTTCTGTCGGCGCGTCGTTCGCGATTGCCGTCGCGATATTTTTTGAGATGCTCGGTTTTCCTTCAGAAGAACGCTCTCACATTGTCACAATATTTTCTTGGCTTACTGCCGGTTCTTTCTCGGTTGATGTTGCGTATCAGGTTGACCAACTTTCAATTCTGATGACACTTGTTGTCACCGGTGTCGGTTTCCTGATTCATGTTTATTCAATTGGTTACATGCACGGCGACAAAGGGTTGTGGAGATTCTTTGCTTACCTGAATCTCTTCATCTTCATGATGCTCAATCTCATTCTGGCGGATAATTTCCTTCTGATGTTTCTCGGATGGGAGGGAGTCGGTTTATGCTCGTTCCTGTTGATTGGCTTTTGGCATGATAGAAAATTCGATACAGGCGGCTATAAACCCGGAACCGCATTTACAACCGATGCGGCAAAGAAAGCGTTCGTGGTCAATCGAATAGGTGACTTCGGATTTCTTATCGCGATGTTTTTGCTCTTTACAACATTTAAGACGTTGAACTTTGAAGGTATCTTCACACAGGCAAACGCATTGAAAAGCGTTGGTGATGATACAATCTTTCTCATTGCGTTGATGTTGTTTGTCGGTGCGACAGGGAAGTCGGCACAAATTCCGTTGTTTGTTTGGTTGCCGGATGCAATGGCAGGTCCGACTCCGGTTAGCGCGCTCATTCACGCCGCAACGATGGTAACAGCTGGTGTCTATATGGTTGCACGATGTTCGGTGTTGTATGCTCTCGCTCCCGCCGCAATGACAATCGTTGCTGTCATAGGACTTGCGACCGCCGTGTTTGCCGCAACGATGGGACTTGTTCAGAACGACATCAAAAAAGTTCTTGCCTATTCAACGGTGAGTCAACTCGGCTACATGTTTCTCGGTCTTGGTGTCGGAGCGTTCACTGCAGGAATTTTTCATGTAATGACTCACGCGTTCTTCAAGGCATTGTTATTTCTCGGTGCCGGTTCCGTCATTCATGCAATGCATGAAGAGCAGGATATTCAAAACATGGGCGGACTCAAATCCAAAATGCCGACCGCGTACAAAACATTTTTCATCGCCGCGTTAGCAATATCCGGAATTCCTCCACTTTCAGGATTTTTCAGTAAAGATGAAATTCTCTGGAAAGCATTTTCCGATGGTTCAACGATTTATTGGTTGCTTGGCTGGCTCGGCGCAGGATTGACAGCGTTTTATATGTTCCGTCTTGTTTCGCTTACGTTTGAAGGTGAACCGCGCTGGGGACACGACAAGCACCCGCATGAATCTCCAAGGTTGATGACTGTTCCGTTGATGATTCTCGCGATTCTTTCGGTCGTTGGTGGTTTGGTCGGAATCCCTGCGGCTCTCGGTGGCAACAATGCAATCGAACATTTTCTCGAACCGATTTTTGAGAGAGCAAATTCAAAACTCCACACGGCACACGTTACAAATCATTCATTAGAATATTTGATGATGGCGCTTTCTGTTGTCATTGCTCTCTGTGGAATCTTCTTTGCCCGGTATGTGTACTTAAAGAAAATCAGCATCGCAGAAAAATTATCAAAGAGTTTCCGACCGCTCTACAATCTTCTCTGGAACAAATACTACGTTGATGAAGCATACGAATATACCGTCGTGAAGCCGATTCAACTCAGTTCCGAATTTTTCTTGTGGAAGATATTCGATGTGAAGTTGGTAGATGGTGCGGTGAACGGAACTGCTTGGCTTGTAAACTTTGTCAGTAGTTGGTTCCGTCGTGTTCAATTTGGTGTAACACAAAGTTACGCGATGGTGTTTGTCGGTGGCATCGTCTTGATTCTCTGGATTTTAGTGTTCAAGGGATGATATGTTCAACTACCTTCTGACAACGATTATTTTCTTCCCGCTTCTTGGCAGTATTCTTTTATTATTTGTCAAGAAAGAAAATGAAGTTCTTGCAAAAGGACTTGGACTATTCATCAGCGGTGCGACGTTCATTCTTTCACTCTTTCTCTATTTTGGATTCAGAGAACATATTCCTGACATGCAATATGCTCACTACTTCAAATGGATTCCTTCGCTCAACATTTATTACAGCGTCGGTGTTGATGGTTTATCCCTGATGATGGTCATGCTCACTACGTTCCTCACTCCGATTGCATTGCTTTCATCGTGGGAATCAATCACCAAGAAAGTAAAAGAATACACCATCATGATGCTTCTTCTTGAGGTTGGAATGTTGGGTGTATTTTCTGCACTTGATACGTTTCTCTTCTACATTTTCTGGGAAGCAATGCTCATTCCGATGTATTTTATTATCGGTATTTGGGGCGGAAGCGACCGCGTGTATGCGGCGGTGAAGTTTTTCCTCTACACGATGGCGGGAAGTCTGCTGATGCTTGTTGCCATCATCTGGCTCGGATATTATGCATCAACACAACCTGGCGGAGAGTTCACCACAGACTTAACAATTTTATATCGAATCGCGCCATCCATTCCTGCCGCAATTCAGTTGTGGATGTTTGCCGCGTTCACATTAAGTTTTGCAATCAAAGTTCCGTTGTTCCCGTTCCACACATGGTTGCCCGATGCTCACGTTCAGGCGCCGACTGCCGGAAGCGTAATTCTTGCCGGCGTGTTATTGAAGATGGGAACGTACGGTTTGCTTCGTTTTAGTTTCCCGCTGTTCCCGCATGCGGCAGAAGTATTTGTTCCATATCTGGCAACGCTTGCCGTTGTTGGAATTATTTACGGAGCGCTCGTTTCGATGGTGCAGACCGACATGAAGAAACTTGTCGCATATTCTTCAGTCAGTCATCTTGGATTTGTTGTGCTTGGCATTTGTGCGCTGACTGAAGAAGGAGTGCAGGGTGCAATCATTCAAATGGTGAATCATGGACTTTCAACAGGCGCACTCTTTTTACTTGTCGGAATGATTTACGACCGACGGCATACCCGTGAGATTGCAGAGTTTGGTGGAATAGCGAAAGTAATGCCTGTTTTTGCAACTGTGCTGTTTATTGTTTCTCTTTCTTCTGCAGGATTGCCGGGACTGAACGGCTTCATCGGTGAGTTTTTGATTTTACTCGGCTCGTTCTCATCGGAATACATGAGCAAATGGTTCGCAATTCTCGGAGCGTCAGGAGTAATCTTCGCCGCAGTCTATTTGTTGTGGATGTATCAACGAGTCGCATTCGGCAACATCACAAATGACCACAATAAGAAACTTCTCGACCTGAATTGGAGAGAAGTGGGTTTGCTTGTTCCTGTGCTTCTCTTCATTGTTTGGATTGGAGTGTACCCTAATACGTTTCTCACGAAATCAGCGCAGGCAACGAAGAGCGTCGTATCGTTAGTGCGTGGATACACGTTACCGGCAGTTGCATCGCAGCAGCAGAACCCGCCTCAAGTATCTTCTAAATGACAATAAGGAGGAATCAACTGACCTCCAGTCGAACTATTATACTATTTTCTTCGCGTCACTTTGCGTCTTCTTTGTGCCCTTTGTCTATGACCCGTAGGGCGGTTAAATAT